>CAMAML010000020.1 GCA_945836835.1 uncultured cyanobacterium
CACCAAGTTAACTCCCCAATCATCTAAACCATACCCCGATTGTAGCACAAAAATTTTAAAAGGCAAAAACAGTTACTTAGTAACTTAGTAACGAACAATCGTAAACAATTCTTAACAATCTCCGTATAAATATTAAAGATGGATGAAAAATATTCCGATAGAGAGAGTAAGATTACAAAAAAAGGAATATTTTTATGGGTATGTCGGCTTCGCAGGCAAGGTTACTGTACCTTACCGTACAAATGAACAATTTATCACTGAAAGGAGAGCAGGTTTCGGACGCAAAAACCCGATTGGCCATGGACTCACAGGAGGCTCAGGAAAAGTATATTAACGCCCTGAACAGTTCAAGACTTTACCTTAACATAGACGTGTTCACGGGTGCGGGAACGGTTACCCAAACCCAAAGACTTACGCTTGACAACCTTATGGCACAAGGTTATATGGTCTCCGACGGCAGCAATATTTTGGGCTACAAACAGATTGAAACCCCGACGGGCGAAAAAGAACCTAAACTTGTCGGCTACAAAGATGAAGATGTTATGGTCGATGATACGACAAAACCGATTTATGAGGACGACGGAGTTACGATAAAAGGCTACGAACAAAAGAAAGTCGGCACCAAAAAAGTTCCTCAATACGAAGAATTTGACGTTATGGAAACAACTTTTGAACGTGATACGTCTTTTTCGATGTCCTCAAACGAACTTGAGCAAGGGCTGCGAAGCGGAGCTTACACACTTGTCAGAAAGTCGGGCGAAGAAAGCTCAAGCACTGTTTCAATCGGCGGAGTATTCTTTGAAACTCAGAGCTTGAACTCCTGCTCAATCATCACCGACGAAACGGACGAGGCAGCGGTGGATATGGCGGAAGCTGAATACAATATGGCGATGGAGAATATCCAAATAAAAGATAAGAAATACGAATCGGATCAAAAGAAAATCGATACGGAATATACGGCTTGCCAGGCCGAAGAAGAGAGTATAAAGACCGTTTTGAACAAAAACGTGGATCGCTCGTTCAAGACATTCGGCTAGGATAAAACAAGGCATGGAGAACCTTGTGTCCCTTCGTCTCACATACAAAAGTAGCCTACGACTACCCGCTTTACAAAATATTTTGTTTGGGGTAGAATACAGGTATGGCAAATTTTATTCAAAACCGACGTATACGCTCTTGTTTTAGGAAAGGCTTGTTTTATTAATAAGACCGTCAGTTTTGAATGGAATACTTAACGAAACAAGACCTTAAGAGACGGGGTCTTATTTTTTTGTAAAAAAAAGTTAAGAACATTCAAGAAAAACGCAATTAAAATAGTTTACGAACATTATAAAAGTGAAAGGTTAGAAAAATGCAACATAAAATCCGACGAAACTCAACAGTAAAGGCGAATGCCCCAATCGTCAAATTAATGAACTTAATTTGGGGCTTGTAATTTACAAGTTGAGCGGGCGGAATTGAAAAATTCGCCCGATAGGAAAAAATAAAAATGATAAAACTATTAAATACCGGCAAACTTTTTTCAGTATTAGGGAACAGCGACTCGCTTGTTCCAATGGCAATTAAAGACACCGCAAACAGCCTCGGGTTGACGGCGGGTGCCTATATTACGGGCAAAGAAACCGAAAGTCAGGACAGATTTATAGACGAGTTCGGGACTCAAGCCATTTGGCTTTTGGGTATCCCGACTTATAAGAAAATTTTGGATTTTGCATTGTTTAAGCCTTTCGGCTTTGACGCCGATGTGGACGTTCGGGTTCTTAAAGATCCGAAGATTTTTGAGCTTGCAAAAGATTACGCAAAAAAACACGACGAGAAATTCAAAGACAACAAAAGCGTCAAGAAGATTGCAAAGAGCCTCGAGGATATTACGACAAAACAAAAAACTTTTAAAGGGCTGACCTTTGGCAAATTTGTTGCATCAACCCTTCTAACCATTGTTTCATACGGAGCTTTGACCGATTTCAGGCAGAAATATCGGGAAAATAAGATTAAGAAAGAGTTTTACGAACGGCAGGCAAAAGAGGCGGCAAGTAAAAAATTCCAAAACAGTTTGATTTTTACCTCAAAGAGTTTTGACAAGGTTCACGGCGGAAACTACAAAAAAGACAAGGAGCCGTCGTTTACGGGTTCGTTCCATTCTTTCGTTTCGGATTTGATGTTCTCGCCCGTCAAAAACACCATGCTTGTCGACGGTGCGATTTCGACCGAGCGGTTAAGAAAATCACAAAACTCGCAGGAGTTCTTGACTTACCTTTGGAAAGAAGGCTGTTTTTGGTTCTTTATTTACTTTGCGGGACAACAGTTCAAGAACTTGTTGGAAAAACATTCTCTCAACAAGCACAATATTCCGATTAACCTTGACGCAAGGATTGTCGAGTCCGAAGAGCTTAAAAAAGCACTTCTTGACGGCACGATTATGGATAACCTGCACGAGTTCCCGGTCGCACTCTCCAACAAAGACGCAGAGGTTTACAAGTTCGTGAACGACAGGCAGGACAACTTAATCGTCAAAATGGCGAAAAAGTCGGAGGTCATCAAGACAATCAAGATTAAAGACAAAGACGGAAACGTTATTGACTATGCGATAGACAACAGAAAATACATCGACACTCAAGACATCATCGGGCTTAAAGACAAGTTGAAACTCTTCAGGGACAAGGGTGAAGAGTTTGTCCAACAAGAGGCAAAAGCCTTGAAAAAATCCGTCGAACAGCTTAGTGAAGGCGAAAGATGTGCCGCATTGGAAAAATACTTGAAGAAAGTTATCAACGGCAACAGATGGGCAACGATAAAGAATATCGGGGCTTGTATCGGGTTCCTCGGAGTATTGATGCCGGGGGCGATTGTTGCCTGGAGAAAGCTTGACAAGGACAATAACGCCTACAGGGTAAGAGAAGACATCGAGCGGAAGCTCCAATCCGGCATGGTTGCATAGCTCGGCACGACGCCCTTGAATGGAGACGATTACTAAGTTATTAAGTGATTAAGTTGTTACGGCGGACTTGGCGTTGCACAAGTGCCAATTACCCGTAAATTGTAGTCCTCTTTATTTTTAGAGGACTTTTTATTGTTACTTAACTTTACCTGCCACTTGAAATCAAAAAATGTTTCTGTTACGATTGTCGTGTAACTATGAATAGCAATTTGAATTTTGTAAAACTCCATAGACCGCATCATCGCATCCTGAAAGGGTTGTGGAGTTGGATTTGCACTTAAAACATTAATTCAATTCTTTTGTTTACAACCTTTTCAGGAGTGTGCATAAAAAGGTTAGTGATTGAAGAATTGGAGAAATAAAACGAAATGATTAGCAGCATAATATCGGCAATAGGCAACAACAGCAGTGTTTACCCCTTGTTTGTCAGGGACTGTCTGA
This sequence comes from uncultured cyanobacterium, assembly GCA_945836835.1. Taxonomy (GTDB): domain Bacteria; phylum Cyanobacteriota; class Vampirovibrionia; order Gastranaerophilales; family Gastranaerophilaceae; genus UBA1221. The sequence continues at coordinate 3,380 of CAMAML010000020.1, forward strand.
TAGAAGTTCCGACAAAAATTTACAAAACCTACAAGCAGAACGACTCTGACAAAGAAATTGCCTACCTTGCAACAAGAGAAAAACTTATAGACGAATACGCAACCTCCGCGGTTTGGCTCGGCGGTATTCCGCTTATCGGGCGTATTGCAAACTACGCCATTAAAAAACGAGGGTTTAACCCCGACGTGAGCCTTGCACTGATTAAAAACGAAGAACTTCTCAAAAAAATTGACGAGCAGATTTTGAGCCTTAAACTCTCCAAACTTACCAATACCGACAAAATACAAAACCTCACCAAAAAGCGTGAGAGAATTTTCGCCCAATCGTTGAGCGGAAACATAGAAAAATTTAAGAACATCAAGGGTGCGGAAGAGGCAATCAAGGAGCTTGAAAAAGTTAAGGCTGACACGAAAACTTACAAAAACCTTTTGGGTGCAAAATTTGCGGCGGAAATGGCTATCCCGATTGCCTTAATGGGGTTTATCATCCCGAAAATCGTCTTTGCGATTACCGCAAACACAAGACGCAAAAAAGCTGAACTTATGCAGGAAAAGGAGCTTAAAGGGGACACTTTTACCTCTTGCAAGAACAATATCCAAAGTTTTCTCAACCGCTCGAAACAGCCGACTTTTGGTGGAAGTTTGGGGGCGGGATTGACAAACCTCACAACCATACAGAAAATGGCGATTACTGACGGCGGGTACGCCGTCGGACGGGTTACCACAGCTCGCAAAAAGTCGGAAGCCATTGATATTGCGTTTAAGATGGCTGGCATGATGTACTTGAACTTTGTCGCTCCTAAGCAGATAGAAAAACTTCTAAACAAAATATCCAAGCAGGCGTTCAACCTTAACGTTGATTTAGACCCGAAAATTTTGGCGGACAAAAATTTTCTAACGCAAATCAGAGCCGACTCCCTCACCCTTCCAAAAACCGACAAACTTGTCGATATGCTTGAATTTATCGACAACCCCGAAAACAACAAGTCTCTGTTTGTTCAGTACGCCGAAAAATTGAAGAAAATCAAACTTATCGGCAACAAAGACGGCAAAATCCGTGATCCGAGGTTTTTCATCGAAGAGACAAAACTTGCGGATTTAAGGAACAATATGAAAAGTTTTGCGGACGAGATTAAGCGTGCCGAAAATTCGGGGCTTACTTCCGCCAAAATCGAAAAAAGCATAAAAAATATCTTATGGAAATCAAAAGGGCTAAAGACCTTCAACATCCTTGCAAACGTAGCATCGAGCAGTTACCTGCTGGCTTGTGCTTTACCGAATATGCAATATGCCTTAAGGCGACGGTTTCTCGGGACGGAATTTGAACCGGGGCTTGTGGACAGCCCGCTCCATCACACAAAATAAAAAAAGCTCCCGCAAGACAAGCAGGAGCAAATACTGAGCAATCAGAAGAGTTGAGGATTTACATCATTATAATAAAGATTGCGAGGCGGAAAAACATTATCTGAAATGTTTATTTTTTGAGGGGCAAAACTTAGACGAAAAGTTAATATGAGTGATTTGGTGGAGAGATTGCTATCCCGGGACAGGCTCTGTCGTTCAATAAAGTAACAATCCTGAAGAAGCGGAAAAAGTGTGGCACTACCCCTCTCCGTCGCACTCGCTCTTGAATGTTCGTAATTAATGTCGGCAAAGTTACCGCCGCCACAACGCCGATTATGTGAAGGCTAATTGTACTTTTCTTGTTGTCGCTCCACCTATGAGCGTAGCTTTTTGAAATAATCACTCAAGAGCTTGTCGCATTCTTTTTCCATAATCCCGCCGTAGACCTTTGTTGAAGAGTTGTTTAAGGTTCTCAAGTCCAGTTTTTCACTCAAAGCCCCGTAGTTGCGGTCATAACTTCCAAAGTAAACCGTTTTAATTCTCGATTGCAAAATCGCCCACGCACACATAGGACAGGGTTCTAAGGTTACGTACAGTTCACACTCCGCAAGCCGCCAGTTTCTGAGTTTTTGCTGAGCCTTGCGTATGGCAACGATTTCGGCGTGTGCCGTGACGTCGTTTGTCAGTTCTCTTTCGTTATGGGCTGAGGCTACAATTTCGCCGTCTTTAACCACGACAGCTCCGACGGGAATATCATCCCCCGATTTCAAAGCCTCTTCCAGTGCAAACTTCATCATACCGCCGTAGCCTCCTGCGGTGCAATGCTGAGTTCTATTTCTGCCGTGAACCCGTATTCTTCGTCGGAAGATAGCACAATTTTGCCGTTCATCGCCTCAATCAGTCCTTTTACGATAAACAGTCCAAGCCCCGTTCCTCTTGTTGTGCGGGTGGTGTTGTTGTCAAGTCGCACAAACTTGTCAAACAGGATGTTCAGTTTCTTTTCGGGGATTATGTCGCACCTGTTTTTAACGTAAATTTTTGCCTTGTCCCCTTCTACGGCTCCTTCAACAACGATTTCGGTTTCGGGGTATGCGTATTTTGTTGCGTTTCCGATAAGGTTACAAAAAACTTGCTCCAGTCGGTTTTTGTCTCCGAATACGTTCGGAAAATTCTCGTCAATATTTATGAGAATTTCGTTCCCGTTTTTGTTTTTTACGAGTAGTTTTGCCGTTTCCAAAACCTCCGGCAGCCAAACCACGTCGATGTCGGTTTTCAACCTCATCCCTTCGATGTCGGGGATTGTCAAAAGATCTTCAATTAAGTGTTTCAAGCGTTCTGATTGTTCTTTGATAATTCTCAAGGATTTTTGTTTGGTTTCTTCGTCAATCGTAATATCCTGTCGCATGAGCCTTGAGGTGTACCCTTGAATACTTGTCAGCGGGGTTCTGAGTTCATGGCTTACGGTGTCAATAAGGTTGGAGCGAAACTCGTTGAGTTTTTCAAGCTCAATGTTGTTCTGTTTGAGCTTGAGGTAAGACTTGTGGATTTCGCCCGCCATTCGGTTAAACTCAAACGCCAAAAACACTATTTCGTGCGGGGTGAAGGCGGTTGTCAAAAGTCGTATTTGTCGCTCGTAGTTCCCTTTTGAAATTGCGATAATCCCTTTGAAAAGCTGGCGGATGTTTATGTAAAGGTAGTATGTATAGAGTGCGATAATCGAAATTATCCCGAGCATTGCAAAAATTATTGTCCAAAAAATTTGGTTTCTGTTATGTCCGATTGTGTCGTTGCTTATGGTTTCCGTCGTGTTTACGATAATCGTGATAGGCGGGTCTTTTTTCTTTACGTACACAAAAGGTCTGTTTTTGATTTTTCCGAAAGTTTGTGCCTCGTCGTATTTCGGATTTTTGGGGAACTGTTCCATTGTTTCCTTGAAAGTTGTGTCCGTATAGTTGTGTGCCGCAATGATTTCGTCATCCCCGCTTATAACGTAAATTTGGTGTTCGTCGTCTTTTAGGGATTGAAAAATTTCGTTACGTAAATTCTTTAAATCGTAGGTTGCGACCACGTATTTCCCGTTATCGGTTTCGCTGAAAACGGTTGCTTTTTTGTTTTGTTTGTTTCGTTCCTGAATTTTTTTTAATTCCGCCTCGTTATTTGCAATCGTAAGTTTTTCACAATCGTTAAACTCTTTGCTGATTTGGTCGAGGTACTTTTGTTTTGCTTTGTCACCTTGGATGTATTTAAGCGAGGAGGCAACTTGTTTCATGCCGGAATTGACCGTCGTCGAGAAAAAGTCTATTTCGTCCGAGACCATGTTGCTAATCATCACGGCGGATTCTCTTAATTGGTTTCTGATAGCGTGCTGGTTGGCGTTGTTTATGATAAATCCGCTGACCGCAAGCGGTGCAACAACCGCAAAACATACGACAACGGTAATCTGTTCAACGATTTTTAACCTTTTGTACCTAAAAAAACGCATAATTCTACCCTTCCGCAAACGGGGTTAACTTATAACCGACGTTCGTTACCGTGTGAAGGTATCTTGGTTTTTTCGGCTCGGGTTCGATTTTGTTCCTTAGTCCGCCCACGTGAACCCTCAACATCCTGACGTCTTCGTTGCTATCGTACCCCCAAACCTCGTCCAGCAAGGTTGCAAGAGTGACGGGGTGATTGAAATGTTGCATTAAACTGTACAAAATCTCAAACTCGGTCGGGGTAAGTTTTTTCTTCCGATTAACTACCGTACACTCTAACGTTTCGGGATAAATCTCAATATCGCCAACCTTCAAAACCTCATCCGAGAGCGAATTTGTTTCCTCAACCTGATTGCGTCTTAACAAAACTCGTATCCTCAGCAAAACTTCCTGAACATCAAACGGTTTTACGAGATAATCGTCCGCCCCGCAGTCAAACCCTTCCGTCTTGTCGTCGATTGTACCTTTTGCGGTAAGCATTAAAATCGGGATGGCAAGTTTTGCCTGTCTGATGTTTTTGCAAACGTCAAAACCGTTCATCTTAGGCATCATAACGTCAAGCAAAATGAGATCGTAAGTGTTATTTAAGGCTTTGTTAAGCCCCTCCGCACCGTCCCTGGCGGTGTCGACAAAATACCCGCTTTGAGAAACGTCGAACTCCAAAAGTTCTCTGATTTCGTCGTCGTCGTCAACAATAAGTATACGTTTTTGAATTTTGTTGCTCATATATCCCTCTTTTTCGGTTAATTGTACCGCATACCAAAAAAATTTTCAACAAATAAAATTTCTTATTCCCCGATATTGTGTTCCGTCCAATAAAGTCGGATGAAGAAGCACGCAACGTGTTGTATCGAGTCAACTCTCACCCACTGGCGTGTGTTTTTGAACCTTATTGCCCCTTCGGATTTTTTCGGGTTTCTGTGCGAGAAGGTGTATATCTCGTTGTTAAACAGCGAAAACTGGCTTTTTGCGGCAAGTTTGCAGGCGGATAAAACTTTTTGTGCAAAATCTTCGTCCCCCAATTTTCTTGCAAGGTAAACCGCTGACACTAACCCCTCCGATCTTGCACCGTCGGGATAATAGTGGTCGCCGTAGTCGTAGTAAAATCCGCCTTCGTAGTCCAAATACGGGTTGTCGGTTTTGCGGTACATTCTCTCCATCATGGCTTGTGCGTCCCCGTAGACAAAGTTTTTATAATTTTCTTTTCTAAACTCTTCGTCCTCAAAAAATTCGTCTATCGCCTGCATAAGCCAAGCGTCCGAAGGGAGTGCCGTAAACATTTCCGCATACATTTTCGGGCGTTCGTCCACAATCCAGTCCAGTGCTTTTTTCGATTTTTCCCGAACTTCCGCCGTCAAACTTTCGTCGTCCTTAAATTTATTCATGAACAGCCCCAGCCCCAACAAGGCTTCGCCGGGGTAGTAGAACGAGAACGTGGCTTTTCGCTCTTCGTCGGTCATCTTGATTAGCGGTTCGCCGTTTTGGTAGTTAGGGTTAATGTAATACCCCATAAACTCCCCGCTCTCGCACATTCTGCTCATAAGGTGTCTTGCATAGCCTTTTATGTATTCGTCGTAACCTTTGTCACCCGTAATTATGCGGTATTGCATCATCATAATGAGTGCAAGCCCCGTCCCGCCGAGCTTTCCTTTTTTGTTGTAATAAACAAAATAAGCGGTTTCGCCGTTGTAGTCGTGAGGTTTGGAGTTTGCAACCGTAAACCCGATAGCCTTTTTTGCACCGTTAAGGTATTTTTCCTCTCCAGTCTGCAAGTACGCTTTCATAAGGCTTATTGCCCCCCCGCAGTGCCTCAAATCGTTGTAATAAAGGTGTTTCTCACTTCTTGTCGGGTGTTCGTGGTCTTTGAAATTGTCTTCCGCACAATCGTAGTAGTACAAAAACCTTCCGTCCTCGTACATGTTATCAAGCAACCAATCGGATGAGCGTAAAAACTGGTCGAGAAGGGTTTCGTAGCTAAATTCGGGATACAAAATGTTTCCCCGATAAATCGGGACGGTTTTGTCCTTGTGGGTGATGAAAGCACGGGTTCTGACGAGGAATATTTTATAATCTTTGGAATTTTTCAAGATTGCAACCCGTTTTGAAATCTTGTCCGTCATTTTCCCGATAGGAGTTTTCTTTGCAACGGTCGCAAGTGCTTGGTATAAAGTCATTTGACTGTAAATTACGGCATCCGTCGGAAGGTAGAAAACGGTAGTACCCGTTTGCATATTGACAGCCTCTATGCCGTCAACGCCCGTTTCAAAACGGTTTTCGTCAAAAGTTTGCGTGTGGAGTTTGTTAATGTCGACCTCTCTTTTTTCGACGACAATTTCAAGCCCGATACGGCACTCTTTGTTGTTCGATACGTCAAAATCCTTAAATCGAGGGTTCTTTCGGATTTGGACAAGAACTCTGTTGAGCGTTTCTTCCAAAGTGTTGCGTCTGCTGCCGTAGCGGAGAACTTTTTCACCCGCTTGAAAAAGCGAAACGTAAACAAACGAGATTTCGGGGTCAAAATCGAATTTGCCCGCCAAATCGAGGTCGGAACACTTTATCGGCTTGCCCGTAGAAAGCCCGAGCCTCACACGAAGTGCCAACTTGTTCACCTCGGAAAAGTTTTGGGAATAATATTTTTGCTCTTTTTCTATAACTTCCGTATAATCCATGCGTCCATTATATCATAGGGTTTGTATTTCGTAAAGGGTTTGTTTGTGGATTGACTAACTTTTTAATCACCTACGCACAACGACCTGTCGCCGTAGCCACGGTAGCTCCTGTCCCAGATACTGTAAGCGTCGTAGAAGTCCCGTCTGTACGCATATACAGCGGAAGCCTCCGAACTCGACCAGTAGCGATCGGTGATTGAAAATCCTGATGAAGGATCAGGGGTTGTGTTTGCGTTGCAGATTATCTCAGCTTCATTGAAGATGTAGGAATTTTGTCCGTACCAAGCAGCGACCTGCCCAAGACAGTCTTCGCCGTACTGTGTACCGACGTACAGGGTGTACGGTCCGATTAATGTTGTGCCGTATCTTGAGTTTGCAATGTTAGCAAGTGTTTGCATGTCAGGTAAGTGTAGCCCCATATCGGCACATTTCTTCACTCCGCCTGCCCAATAGTCGGGATCTACTCCGCACCCTTTTACACCGTATTTGCTGTTTTTGGTCATGGCTTCACATTCTGATTTTGAAACTGATACCGCACCTAAGTCAATCGAACCAAATAATGAGTTCAATGTACGAATGTCTTGTCCTACCCTGTTCGGACCTTTTGCTCCGTTAATGTCAAAAATTGCAGAAATACAGTTTGTTGTGGCGTTTGTAACGGGTTTTCCGTCCTCAACACTCCATGTGTAAGTTTTGACTTCATCCAATGCCTGACATTTTGGAGAATACACTAAAAGCATCGGGACGCCGTCACCCGTCACAATACCTACGGTATTTTCATTACCACTACTCAATGCAAGGGCTTTTAAATCCTTTCCTGTTGTTAAGGAGCTGATGGACTTGGGCGTCAAGACATTTTCAGCCGTATGGATGTTAACAGTTTGGCTCGGCCAACATTCACCAAGATTTCCGCTATCACAAACTTTTGCGATTGTCATGTGTTTTTTCAGCTCGTTGACAAAGTTTTTTGTAGCGGGTGCGTCATAAGGTCCAATCTTGCCCAAACTGTTCATCTTGTCGGTTGCTTTTGTGAGCTTGTATTTGACAGTCCTAACCTGCTCTTTACGCACTCTTTCTTGAATATTCGTGACTAATGTCGGCATGGTAACCGCCGCCACAACGCCGA
>CAMAML010000021.1 GCA_945836835.1 uncultured cyanobacterium
GGTGATTAAAAATTACCTATTTACCTATTTCCCTATTGCGGGGATTTGAAAAATCCACCATACAAATTCACTTAACCAAAAAGCGGTTGTCCAAAAACTCGGACATCCGCTTTTTTGTTTCCAACAATTTAATAAAACTTAAAATGTTACTTGCAATTACGTTTGGTTTGGGGTATTATTAAAACACTGGCTATTGTCGGCAAAATTTATGTGGATGAGCCGACTTGCGAAATATAGATAAAGTATTATCAAAATCATAAAGGAAACAAGGAAAATGAACCCTATTATTGACGAATTGGAAAAAACATATTTGGAAAAAGAAGTACCTGACGTTCACCCGGGTGATACCGTCAGAGTTTTCGTTAGAATTGTCGAAGGTAACAAAGAAAGAATTCAGGCTTTCGAAGGTACCATCATTAAAGAACATGGATCAGGAATTAACAAAACCATCACCGTTAGAAAAATATTCCAAGGTGTTGGCGTTGAACGTGTATTCCTCCTCCACTCTCCAAGAATTGACAAAATTGCACTCGTTCGCCGCGGCGACGTTAAACGTGCTAAATTGTACTACTTGAGAGAACGTTCGGGTAAAGCTACTCGTATCAAGGAAAAAATTGAAAAAAGATAAGACTCATATTCACTGGTATCCGGGGCATATTGCAAAAGCCGAAAGAAAGCTCAAAGAACAGCTCTCTTTAGTTGATGCCGTGATTGAAGTCGTTGATGCGAGACTTCCGCTCTCGAGCGGTTACAAAGATATTACGAGGCTTTTAGGTCAAAAGCCTCGTTTAATTTTGCTTAACAAGTCCGATCTGGTCGACAAAAACGAGCTTAAAATTTGGATTGAAAAATTGCGGGACAAATTTAACGCCCCCGTTATCGTTTCCGACGCCAAAAACTCTAAAGACCTCAACCAAATAGTAAAAAAAGCGGTCGAACTCTCAGAACCCCGTATTCAAGAGATTATGAAAAAAGGTTTGCTACGCCGTCCCGCACGGGTTATGGTGGTCGGCATGCCAAATGTCGGAAAGTCCAGTATCATTAACAAGCTCACAAAATCTTCAAAAACCAAAATCGGTGCAAAAGCGGGCGTAACCCGCCAACAACAGTGGGTGCGGATTAACCCGCAGTTAGACCTGCTCGACACTCCGGGGATTATCCCGATGAAACAGGAAGATCAAGAGGTCGCAATAAAACTTGCGTTTGTCAACTCCGTTTCCGAAAACGCGTACTCAAACGAGCTTGTGGCACAAGACCTAATCGAAATTCTTAACGAAAAATACCCGAAAGAGCTTAGAGATTACTACAAAATCGAAGGGGGAAACGTAACGCTTGAAAAAATCGCCGTCGCAAGGAACTGGCTCGTAAGCGGAGGAAATCCGGATATTGAAAGGACTTCCGTGTATATTTTAAGAGACTTTAGAGAAGGCAAAATCGGGAAATTCATTTTGGACTAGGGGGGGGGCTAAGTGCAAAAATCGCCCGCTCAAAGAGGGAAAAGACAATGACTGATAAAAAAAATCACATTATTGAACTGTTTGAGTTTGACGAAGGACAAAACCTTCCCGTAATCGGTACGGACGAGGCGGGGCGGGGGCCTGCGGCAGGCGGAGTTTTTGCAAGTGCGGTGTATTTTCCCTCCGTTGATGAAAAATTAATCGAAATGCTCACAGACCTTAACGACAGCAAACAGTTATCCAAAAAGAAACGAGAGCGTTTGTTTGACATAATTAAGTCAAATACGATAAATTCGACCATCTGCATTGAAGTAGAAGAAATCGAGCGGTTAAACATCCTGAAATCTTCCCTAAAAGCAATGAAACTGGTATGCGAGGAGGTTATCGCAAAAGCGGGTTTAAAAAGCCCCCTCGTTCTCGTGGACGGGAACAATTACATCCGTGAGGTCAAATTTTTGCAAAAATTTGTAGTAAAAGGGGACAGCCACTCGGCGTCTATCGCTGCTGCGAGCATTCTTGCAAAAGTCAGCCGTGACAGGTATATGGAAGAGCTTCACGAAAAATATCCGCAATATGGCTGGGCGGAAAATTCGGGGTATTTAACCAAATCGCATTTAGACGCCATTGATAAGTTTGGTTTAACGGAATTTCATCGGGCGTCGTTCTTAAAAAAACATTTTGAAAAGCAGGCACAATTAAGCCTCTTCTAGTCCTCGTTGTAGACGAGTTTTTTCCTCAAATTCCACTGAACAAGCGTCAGCACAAGGATTATCGCAAAAAGAACGTAAGCAATCGCCGACGCCTTGCCCACATTAAAATATTCAAACGCATTTTTATAAATCGCATAGACAAGGACGTTTGTGCTGTCCAGTGGTCCCCCTTCCGTCATCAAATATATAAGATCAAAGACCTGAAACGAACTTATGGCGGTAATTATCACGACAAAAAATATCGTCGGCGAAAGAAGCGGGACGGTTATGTTTTTAAAAATTTGGAAAGAGTTTGCCCCGTCGATTTTCCCCGCCTCAAACAGGCTCTCTGAAATTCCGCTCAGAGCAGACAAAAAAATTATCATATTATACCCGATTAACTTCCACACGGAAACGACAATGAGAGCCGGCATGGCAAGCCGTGTGTCGTAAAGCCAGTTTAAATGCATATGTAAAACGTGGTTCAACATCCCGATATTCGGGTCAAAAATCCACTGCCAAACGATACCGATTACAATCATCGGGGTTATGAACGGCAAGAAATATGCGGTTTTAAAAAACTCGCTCCCTCGGATTTTGGAGTTTAAAATAGCGGACAGTATAAGCGGAATAATCACCCCAAAAACCGACGTTGCAACGGCAAAAACAACCGTGTTCGTTAAAATTTTGAAAAATACGGGTTCGGAAAATATTGTCCGATAATTCTCAAGTCCGACAAATCGTATCGGGTTAAGCAAGTCCCATTGGGTAAAACTCAAAGCGAAAGAACAGATTACTGGGATGATTATGAAAATCAGCGTCCCGAGAATTGCGGGCAGGACAAACAACAGTCCCACAAACTCGTCTTTAACTAAAAATTTTGTCAATAATTTTTTCATGGTATAATTATACAATAAAACAGGAAATTAGGGAGAAAATTATGGAAAATAAATTTGACCACGCATTCGGCAAAAACGATATAAGAGGAATTTACGGCGAAGATATAACAGAAGAACTTTTTTACAACACGGGCAGAGGATATGTAAAATATTTGGAAGAACAATCGGGCAAAACACCGTCAAGTATGTATATAACCGTATGTATGGACGCAAGAACTCACTCCCCTAATTTATCCAAGGCACTCCAAGCGGGCATAACCTCCACGGGTGCGCACGTGATAGATTTAGGTTTGGCACCGACCCCGATAGGGTATTATTCAGAGGTTGTCGGGGTTCCGAGCGAACTTACAAACGGGGAAAAAGTCATCGCAGCCTGCATAATTACCGCAAGCCACAACCCGAAAGAATACAACGGCATGAAAATGACGTTCAGAAACCAAACGCTTTCGGAAACACAAATCAGAGAGGTAAAAGAGATTACCCTCTCAAATTGGACGGACGAAATTAAACCGCTCAACGAAACTTTGGTTCAAAAATACGACATAATCCCTTCCTACATCGAAGATATGCTGGGGCGGTTCGGCAAAATCGGCGAAGGGGTAAAAGTTGTTGTCGACAGTGCAAACGCAACGGGCGGAATTGTCGGTCCCGAATTATACAAAAAAATGGGTTGTGAAGTGATAGAACTTTTCTCAGAACCTGACGGGACTTTCCCGAACCACCACCCGAACCCGAGTGTCGAAAAAACGCTCGAAACCTTGAAAGCAACCGTGTTAAAACATAATGCCGACATCGGTATCGCCTATGACGGGGACAGCGACAGAATAGGTGTAATCGATAATTGCGGAAAATTCTTAACGGGCGACAAGTTACTTTTAATCTATGCTCAAGACCTTATCGCCGACAAAAAATCCGAAACCCCGAAGGTTGTCAGCGAGGTAAAATGTTCTCAAGTGCTTTACGATACAATCGACAAAATCGGCGGAAAAGCGATTATGTGCAAGACGGGACACGGGTATATCAAGTCAAAGATGAAAGAAACGGGAGCCGTATTGGCGGGCGAGATGAGCGGGCATACCTTCTTCAAAGACAGATACTACGGGTTTGACGACGCGATTTACGCAGGCTGCAGAATTATAGAAATTATCTCAAAACACAAAAAACAAAACCCTGATTTTACGATTTGCGAGATGCTCAAACCGTTTGATGAAGTTTATTCTTCGGCGGAAGTTCGCTACCCATGCCCGAACGAGCTTAAAAAATCAACCTTGGAGGCGGTAAAAAACTGCGTTGAAGGCGATAAAAACATTTTCGGGTGCGAAATTAAGGACATAATTACGCTTGACGGCATGCGGATAGTTTTTGACGGCGGGTTTGCACTAATCCGACAGAGCAACACGGAGCCTGTCTTTACGCTGAGGTTTGAGGCTCGGGACAAGGAAACGGCGGAACATTTGCAAAACGTAATGTGCGGAATGCTCGACAAAACCTTGAAGGCAGGAGCAAAGTAGTCGTAAATGAGTGATAAACTGAGATTATGATAAAAATAATAAGTTAAATTACGCTCTCGATTGCAGGATACAGGATATTTTTGAATACGTTCCCGATTAGGTTTTTAGTACGAAAACGCCCCGTGAAAAATTTTTCACGGGGCGTTTTTGTAATGATAATTTCGGTTTTAAGTTAAGCCGGCTCTTCCGCACCTTCTTTTTTATCAAGAAGTTTTTGAAGTTTTTCTCTGATTTCGTCGCCTTTTCTTTGCATATCCGCAACCACGTCGTCCGCTTTGTTTTGGATTTCTCTGACTGTTTCGTTCGCTCTTGAAACCGCACTTTTTGCGGAGTCCGCAATCATTTCTCGAGTTTCTTCACCCGATTTTGGTGCAAGCAGTATTCCCGCAATAGCTCCGACTGCTCCGCCGACGATAAAACCTGCTAAAAATTTTGATGCTGACATCTCTTTATCTCCTTTTCTGTTCAATCAATGGTAAACTTAATATGTGTAAATTTCATTAGCCAATCGGTTATCTACTTTTTGGCAAATATTTTCCAAGCCGTGCCAAACCCTTTGACAAGTCCCGAAAACAGAGTTCCTGTTACGTTTTTGGTCGTTCCGACGACTCTGTCGACCGCACCTTTGATGTTACCCATACGATCATCCGTGTTTTTGATAATCATATTCAGCGAAACAAGGGTACTGTTCAACTCGTCTAAGGTCGGCTTGAGTTCTTCGTTTAACATAATCGAGGTCTTGTTGACGTTTTGGGTTAAGGTTGACAAGTCCGTCAACAGCTTAACGAAAAATCCCGCAATCACAAGGAATATGACAAATGTTGCCCATGCGATGAATGTTAAACTTTGGTTTAATACAATTTGCGAAAAATCCATAAATTATAATCCTTTACTCTGTTTAGTAGTCAAATTCGTTCTCAGAAGAGGCATCCTCTAACTCTTTTGCTTTTTGAAGCCTTTTAGATTTTAGCATATTGCTGAATTTTCTAAATTGCCTTTCCAGCTGATATTTTGCCAAATCAACGGACTCTAACGCCTGTTTTTTAGCTTCACGAATAGCCGGAGAATGTTTTTCGTACAACTCGCAAGCAGTTTCTTTAAGTTGTTTGCGGGATTCTTCGCCCGACTTTGGAGCGTACATTACCCCTGCAACTATACCGCCCACGACACCGGCAATCAATCCTAAGCCGAACGCCAACGATTTATTTTTGCACATAACTTACCTTCCTTTCATTTATGACGAAATTGTAACATATTTTTGTAATTTTTACAATAGGGTTACGCAAAAATTACGTAACCTATATTTTTTAATATTACCGCAAGATTGTAGAGTCTGCCGAACTTTTTAAACTTGCCGGTCAGAAGATAGACCGCAATGTATATAACGGTTGCGTTGACAAGCCCCTGCCAAATTTCACAACGCTTACGCTCCAGCATTTCTATTGATGAGCAGACAAAATTTTGGACGGTCATTATTCCCGTGCAAGTTTTGTAGACCCCGCACAGTAACTTTTCCCTGAACTCGTCGCACCTCGGTATAAGCTCGAGAACGAAGTTATCAGCCTTAATCAGACAGTTTATGACGACCGCCCCGACCGCAAGTTCCAATAGGAATATTATAAAAATCATTGTTAAAAATATTTCTGAAGGTACATACATTTTTATTTTCCCGAATTTTGTACTATAATTGTAAATTATAAGACAATTCGCATGATATTGAAATACGTCTAAAGGACTATTTAAAAATGAAGAACAAACTAAAATTTTATTTGTCACTAATCCTTGCACAGGCGACACGGCTGGGTATAACACTTTTTTCAAAGTCTTCGGGAACATCGCTTGCGGGGATGCTCGTTTTAAAATTCTATCCCGAATTTTTGAGTGACTGCGGAATGTACGTTACGGAAAAAAGCGTTACGGTAAGCGGAACAAACGGGAAAACGACGACCTCGGGGCTTATCGCCCATATTCTTGAAGAAAACCGAAAAACCGTTATCCATAACGTTAAGGGTGCAAATATGCTGACGGGTGTCGCAAACGTTTTTGCTCTGAATATTTTGCCGTTCAGGAAGTTTCAATACTCCGTAATCGAGTCTGACGAAGCATATTTGAACAAACTTTACGACTATATGAAATCCGACTACCTTGTAGTCACAAACCTTTTCAGAGATCAGCTCGACAGGTACGGCGAACTCACTACAACAGCAGGGTTTATCCAAAAAGCAATCGACAAAAACGAGGAATTGGCACTTATCCTGAACGCCGACGACCCTTTGGTTGCAAAATTCGGCTACAAACGGAAATCCGTCGTATACTACGGGTTTGAAGAGGTTGAATACGACTACGAAGTTGACAAATCCAATGCTCCGACCGAAGTTTTTAACTGCGTCTGCGGGCAAGAATTAAACTATACGAAAAGATTTTTTGCCCAACAGGGACATTGGGGTTGCGTATGCGGATACAATCGTCCCGTTTGCAAGTATAAGGCTTTTGCAAAAGTTTTCAGAAACTTTTCCGAAATTACCGTTTCGTATGACGGCAAAATTTCGACCTTCAAAACTTACCTTGTCGGGCTTTACAACGCATATAACGCACTTGCCGCAATCGCTTTGGCACTCGAAAACGGGATAAGCGAAGGTAAAATTCAAGCGGCACTCAATTCTTACAAATCGATTTTCGGCAGAACCGAAAAGAAAATTATCTCCGGCCACGAAACCCTCATCCAGCTAATCAAAAACCCGACGGGAGCAAGCGAAGTCCTTAAAACGGTTGACCTAAATTCCGACATAATCGTTGCGATTAACGACAACTTTGCCGACGGGCGGGATATTTCCTGGCTCTGGGACAGCGACTTTGAACAGCTCAAAGGTGCAAAGAAAAAAGTCGTCGCCTCGGGACTGAGGGCGAATGATGTTGCCACAAGGCTCAAATACGCAGGCGTCCCGATTGAAAAAATTGTTATAGACCCAAATCTTGAACACGCAATAAAATCCACGGCAGAAGGAATTGAAGGGGACGGAAAACTCACGATTTTACCTTCATACACGGCATTGTTGAAGATTAACAAGATGAAATTTTAAAGAAAAGAGGTTAAAAAAATGTTACTTGGAGTAAATATAGACCACGTTGCGACTTTGAGAAACGCAAGAGGAGGTGTCGAACCCGACGTAATTTTTGCGGCGGAAGTTTGCGAAAACAACGGCGCAACCTCGATTACGACCCACCTCAGAGAAGACCGACGCCACATAAAAGACGAGGATGTCAGAACCTTAATCAAAACGATTAAGACAAAATTGAACCTTGAAATGGCTATGGCTGACGATATTCAAAAAATTGCTCTGGAAATTAAGCCCCACTCGATTTGCCTTGTCCCCGAAAAACGACAGGAAGTTACAACTGAAGGCGGCTTAGATGTTGCGGGGCAGTTTGAAACAGTCAAAAATTTTATAAAACCGTTGCTTGATGCGGGGATTATCGTAAGCCTCTTCATTGACCCGACCGAAGAGCAGGTCAAGGCTTCAGCCCAAACGGGTGCGCAGTTTATCGAAATGCACACGGGGGCTTACGCAAACGCCTACGGCGGAGAAAAAGAGGAAGAAGAGTTTCAAAAACTTAAAAAAGGTGCGGAGCTTGCCCAATCGCTCGGGTTACAGGTTAACGCAGGTCACGGGCTTAACTACGAAAACGTTCACCGAATGCACGAAATAAAAGGGTTATACGAGCTTAACATCGGGCATAGCATAATCTCTCGTGCGGTATTCAACGGACTTCCCGAAGCTGTTTGTAAGATGAAAGATTTAATAAAATAGGAAAAAATTTATGAAAACGGAAAAAGAGATAATCGAAGAAATGCAACAGGTCGTCGCCCAAATGGTTCTCGACGACATCGAAGAAAACCCCGACTCTGAGTTTGAAACCTTTGCCTGCGACTGTTGCGGGAAAGAAAAACCGCTTGCGGGATCAATAGAATACAGCGGATACAGACTCTGTAACGACTGCGTTTTGCTTGCGGAAACGGGCTTTGCCCTCAAAAAAATCAGCGATATTCAGGAAATGATTGACGCCATGGAAGAAAAACGACTCGAAGGGCTTTGCGATATTATCAAAGAAGAAGAACGCAGAAAGAATAATTGATTAAATTATAACATGAAAAAGTTGTCGGCTTTATCAAGCTGACCGTAAACGCTAAAAAAGAGGGCGACCAAAAGTCGTCCTCTTTTTATATCTTTGTTTTCAAAAAAACTACTTTTTCAAAAGAAGTTCTTTAAACTTTTTACCTGCCGTAAATACAGGAACGGTAGATGCAGCGATTTTAATTGCAGCACCCGTTTGCGGATTTCTGCCCGTTCTTGCGTTACGTTTTCTAGGCATGAACGTACCAAACCCTACCAAGGTAACTTTTTTCCCCTTGGAAACTGTTTTTTCAATGCTCTCAACGGTTGCATCAACAACGGATGCTACAAGTTTTTGAGATGCTTTTGATTTTTTTGCGATTTCCTTAACCAATTCTTCTTTGTTCATTAAGAACCTCCTTTTTAACCCGTGAAATCTACTCAATTTCACTGAACCTTTATACTACAGACTCATTATAGCACCTTATTTCAGTTTTGCAAGGGGGGTTGGGGAAATTTTTCTTTATGATTGTGCGAAAAACAAGCCAAAATGCGGACTTAAAGTCTGTAAACCCTTGCAAATAAATAGTCTTTGGTTCTTCTCCTTTATTGGGTTGAGTTTTCATCGGCTTTTGCAAATTTTACGTTTTTGTAGAAATATTCGAGGATTTGGTAGGCGTTATAACCTTGTTTTGCCAAATTATTTGCTCCGTGCTGGGACATGCCGATACCATGCCCGTTCTTTTTAACCCCGCCGTCGTAGGAAGGAACCGAGCGGATGTAGGGCAAGTCTTTACCCCACAAATCTTTTGAGTTAATTGTCTGCCCGCCGGCTGACGCGGAGTAGTACGCCGAAATAACTTTGTAATTGTATGTTAAAACCAGTCCTGCGGTGTCGTTGACTGCGGAATTGGTTTTTGCGGTTTCTGCTGACGCCCCGCCGTAGGCTTGATCTTCGGGGGTGTCTTTGAGGTCAAACCCTAATGCAGCTCTTTTGCCGAGGTTTGCAAGTGCGTAACTCCTTGCCGCAATCGCCTGTGCTTTTAAGGCTTCAATTTCCCAAGAAGAAGGCATTTCGGACGGCACAACCCCTTTTATGTAGTCTTCCAATGTAACGTTATTGATGACGGTTAATTTCTGTCCTCGATTTTGTATCATTAAAAAACCGCGGTACCATTTGTTTTTTGCGTTTATGTAGCCGCCGTTTGCGGGTTTTAAGACTATGTTGTCGGAGTATATCTGATAATACTTGCCGTCAAGTCGTATTGCCATGGTGTTATGATACGGGATTATGGAATATCCTTTCATCGGATCGATTTTGCAAATGGTTTTGTTCGTGTTTGCGTCGATTAGTGAGGTCGCTTTTGATGAACCTACCCCGATTTGGTCTGATGCGACAATAACCCCGATTTTAATTGCATGACAAGGGTTTGCGGACGTAAATAACGTTATAAAAAAAGTTAATGCTATAATAATCTGTTTCATAACAAGAACTATTATAGCATATTATTTATATTTAGGCTAAACTGTTTGATTGATTTTTTTTGTTAATTTAACATCGAAAATTAAGATTTTCATTGTTAGGTCTGTAATCAAGAGCTGTTACGTCAGGGGGCGGATTTTTTTTAGGGCTGACTTTGTCCGCTACGCATTTCCCGATTTTGCCGCCTAAGGTGGAGGCTGCGATGGAACCGGTTACAAACGTAACCCCTTTTGCAATCGAGGCAACTTTTCCTGCGTTCCCGGATTTGAGCAGAAATTCCGAAACTTCGGCAAGTCCCTGTTTGTTTGCGAGTTTTTCGGCAAATTCGGCGACTTGTTTTTCATTGATATAGTTCCCGAGATTTTCTTTCATCCAGCCTTCGCCCGCAAACATTCCCGATAACGTCCCCGCTTCGACAACGGCAGTGTTGACTTTGTCGTCGGGGTTTGCCTTTGCCACTTTGTATACACTTGCCGCACAAATCAGGTGGTTAATATGGTTCATGCCCCATTTAGCACCTTTGTCGACATAGTCCAAGGCTTTGTATTGCTTTGTGTACTTTGACCATTCGGAAACCGTTTCGGAAGCGGTTTTTGCGATGCTGTTGTCATATTGATTTACGGCTTTTCCTGTTGCGGCAAGCACTTTTGCACCCTGAAAGACGAATACGGGCGCTCTTGCAATTTCGCCGTTTTCGGTTTTTTTGAAGTTACGGTAGCAAAACAGTCCGCTTGGCACGCAAACATCTAATAATGTTGTTGTAACACTCATAGAAC
>CAMAML010000022.1 GCA_945836835.1 uncultured cyanobacterium
TAAACGGCTTGTAATCAACATAATATATGACATGTGCTGAAAAAGTAGTTGTAGAAGGATTGTAAATAGCAAACCCGCTACCGTCACTCAATCGGACAACTATCCCGTCATTTATTTTCTCCGTTTCCGCACCGTTGAAATGCTTTGCAAGGTATTTATTATACCAATCCATAGTCGCATCGGGATTGAGGTTTAGATTTTCGCCTTCGATGCTCCAATAATCTTCATCGCCGTTTTCAACGCTCGACAATTTTACGGCTTGGTTCATTGTTGTGTAGAATTTTTTCATCTTCGTCACAACGACCTTCTTTTTGTAGTTGCTCATCACGGTCGGTAAAGTCAACGCCGCCACAATGCCGATTATGCCAAGTGTAATTAACACTTCCGCAAGCGTGAAGGCGTTGAGCTGTTTATTTTTTTTGTCCATAAATCATCCTCCTGTTTGTTGTGCTATTGTCGGCTTGGTAAAGCCGACCTACTCGACTGATACCGTTTAATATTTTTTTATACTAATTTACTTCCGACAATATAGTATCTTATACAATTATTTTAGCATGTTTTACTAAATTTGTCAAGATTATATAGTATTTATTACAATTATCATTAGACAAAAAATATACTAACATGGTTAAAAAGGAAAAATCATGGCAACATTTAAAGAAAATTTCGGAAAAAGGATACAAGAAATAAGAAAAAGTAAAAAACTTACGCAGGAAAAACTTGCGGAGGCTATCGGGTTGGACACTCCTAATTTGAGCAACATTGAACGGGGCAAACGGTTTGTCACATCCGATACATTAGAAAAAATAGTTAAGGCTCTCGGGGTTGGGGAAAAGGATTTGTTCGACTTTGAGCATATGAAAAACAGAGAGGAGCTTATAAAATCCATAAACGAGATTTTAAACACCTCCGACACCAAAGAAATCGAGTTTTACTACAGGATGATTACTCTTTGCAGGGAAAGAGGCTAATTCCACCCTCCCCCCAAAAAGGTCTGCAACTATATATTATAAGTAAACTGCAAAAAGTTACCCATAATGTTTTCGTTCCAAACCTGCACGTCCGACGGGACATCCAGCACGGCGGGGGTGAAATTCCAAATATATTTTATGTCCGATTTTACCAAATAATCCGCGGTTGACTGTGCATAAACCCTCGGGACAGTCAAAATCGCAATATCCACGTTGGATTTTCGTGCCAAATTTTCCAGCTTTTTTATGTCCAAAATCGGCTTTGAGTTTACCATACCGCCGATTTTACTCTTGTCGTTGTCAAAAAGTGCCAAAATATTCAGTCCGTAGTCTTGGAAGTTGTCGTACTTTGCAAGTGCCGAACCCAAATTTCCCGCACCGATAATAAACGCTTTTTTGTTTTTTGCAAACCCTAGGGTCTTTTCTATTGAAACTTTAAGTTCTTTTACGATATAACCGACGTTGCTTTTGCCCGAATTGTTCAACACGCTTATGTCTTTTCTCACTTGAGAATCGTCCACTTTCAATAGCGTTGCAAGCTGTTTGCTCGAAATATACTCGATGTTTTTGGCGATATAATCAGTCAAAATACAATGATAAAGCGTCAACCTGTTTATAACTTTTTCAGAAATTTTTTTTTGCATAATCCTAAATCCGACCTGTTATTTCATATCTTCGGGATGATTTGAGTTTGAGAGTTTTATTTCGTAATACTCGTTTTTGTCGATGTTAACCCCCATATCCTTTGTAGATACGGTAAACTTCTTCTTTTTTTGTTTTTGTTTCAGAATATTATCAATAAAACTTTTTATCATACCCGAATTATAACACGAACGAAACAATCCTGCCACATATGTTTTTTTGTGGTATATTCAAGGAGGGATGAAAGGTTTACCATGAGAAAAATTTTTATAATTATTTTTGCGTTTTTGTTTAACGTTTTACCTGCGTTTTCGTTAGGGGAAAACGAGCTTCCGTCGGAAGTCGGACGGGTTATTGAGACGGAATACCAAGACATCGAAAACCTTCAACAGGGGACTAATTCCACAAAACAACTCGTAACCGTAAAAATCGAGAGCGGAAAATTTAAGGGGCAAACAACGACCATCGATAATATGCTGACGGGTAACCCTGCTTACGACATCCCCGTAAAAAAGGGGGATAGGGTTATTTTACACGTGGAATGCGACACCCCCGAATTTCAAGATTTTGAAAACACAAACTTTTTTATAGCCGACCTCAAGCGGGACAATTCGCTTACGGGTTTAGCAGGGATTTTTTGTATCCTGCTCGTTTTTGTCGGGAAGAAAAAGGGCGTAAGGAGCTTAATCTCAATCGGCACAACGGTCGGACTTATATTTTTTCTGCTAATTCCGCTTATCCTTCACGGAGTTTGTCCGATAATTTCGACCGTAATAATCTGTATCCTCTCAACCGTCATAACGGTTTACCTTGTCGGCGGGGTTAACGCAAAAAGCACCTCGGCAATCATCGGAACCGGCGTTAGTCTTATTACGGCGGGCGTTCTTGCACTGTTGACTATTTCACTTGCAAACCTCACGGGGTTTGCGGGTGAAGAAACCATGTTTTTATATTCCGCACACTCGGGGCTTGATTTTAAAGGGATACTGGCGTCAGCGATGATTTTGGCGGCACTCGGCGCGCTAATGGACACCGCGGTTTCCATTGCAAGCACGATTAACGAAATCCACGAAACCGATAAGTCCCTTGGGGGGAAAGAGCTGTTTAAATCGGGAATGAATGTGGGGCGTGACATCATCGGGACAATGTCAAACACGTTGATTTTGGTTTATTTGGGGAACTCCCTACCGCTTGTTCTGCTGTCAAACAACATTGATTTGCAGAAATTTTTCAACCTAAATCAGGTTGCAACGGAAGTAGCCTCCGCCCTAATCGGGAGTATCGCAATACTTTTATGCGTGCCGTTTACGGCACTTGTCGCCGCACGGATGATTAAAAGGCAGAGTGACTAAGAGTGGTGCTTACGAGCCTAATCGGCTCTGCCGGCTCCATATTCTCGCTACCCGTACTCCTACGAATTATTCGGGGTGTCGGCGGAGTAACGTCCGACCGACACCATACGGATTGGGGGACTTCGTCCCACGGAGCCCTACCGAAAATTCGTCCGTACGGAAATCCGCCACCCGTATGGAGAGGGTGAAAGTTGCGTGTAATTGGCACTCGTAACTTATCAATCACAATTTTCCCAAAACGCTATTTTCATCTCGGCAAAGTCAGGTGTTTGCCCGAGCCAAATTTTCTGTGCCGCAATAGCCTGCCTTACAAGCATATCCGCCCCGTTAACCGTTCTCAACCCCAGTACTTCCGCGGTTTTCAACAACACCGTCTTTTTAGGGTTATAGATAATATCATAGATCAATGCGGTTTTTGGCAAAGTTTCCAGCTCCGCCCGCTCTATTGGCGTCATATCCGCCGAGTACCCCTGCATTCCAATTGGAGTTGTGTTTACGACTGCGTCATAATCGGACAAATTCTTGAACCTGTCTATCTGGTACGCCGTAAAAGTTATGTTCGGAAATTTTGCCCTTAAAAACTTCATATACCCCAAGGCGTTCGGGATGTTTCGTGTGTAGACGCCGATTTCCGCCACCCCGCATTCGCTCAAGCCCATAACGACTGCCCTGCTTGCTCCGCCCGTACCGAGTACGGCAACTTTCTTTTCGCTCAAAATAATGTCCTCGGGAATTGCCGTCCGAAACCCGACAACATCCGTGTTATATCCGCTCAAAGTTCCGTCGGAGTTGATTTTTACCGTATTAATCGCTCCCGTAATATCAGCGTAATTGTCAAATTCGTCCACAAAAAGTGCCATAGGAACCTTATGCGGAATTGTTACGTTGAACCCGAGATAATTTTCTCTTCTAAGCGTTTTAATTCTGTCGACAAGATTTTCCGGTGAAGTCTCCAAAATCTCGTACCGAGCATCACGCCCGAGGCTTTTGAACCCCGCGTTATGGATATAAGCAGACATCGAATGCCCCAGTGGATAACCTATCAGTCCGAATTTTTCCGTCATAAACTTTGCTCCTTGTCGAGTTTTTTAATCTACAAAAGAATTATACAAAAAAATCCCGCCTATGGCAACGGGTCGTATCCGCCTTCGTGCCACGGATGACATTTGGAAATCCGCTTGACACCCAGCCAAATCCCTTTCACAACCCCGTATTTTTCGATAGCCTGCCTTGTATACTCTGAACATGTCGGGGTAAATCTGCAAGTCGGCGGAGTGAACTTTGAAAAGAACTGATAAACTTTAATCAACCCCAAACAAATTCTTTTCACACAAAACCTCCCGTAAATTTCTTACATTGAATAGCTTTCGCCGACCGTATCAACCGCCTCGACCTTAATATCCGTAATCAATTCGGAATAAGAGATTACGACAATGGTCGGGATATGACGTTCCAGAAGTTGGTACAAAGGTAATCTAATTCTTGGCGAACAGAGCATTACCGGTTGCTGTCCGCAAGACTGGTGTGCCCGCATAAGAGTGTTTGCGGTGGTTTCAATAAGCTCCTGAACCTGAACGGGGTTAAGAAGGAACATTGTACCAAGCTCCGTTCTTTGGCAACTGTCGTCAAGAGTTTTTTCCCATTCAGGTGAAAGGGTTATTGCGTAAAGCACGTTATCCTCGCCGACATTTGAAAGACAAATCTGTCTGCCTAACGCCGCCCTCAATCGTTCGGACAAAATATCGGGTTCTTTTGAAAACCTCGCGTAATCGCAAAGTCGTTCAAACACAAAGATAATATCCTTTATCGAAACTTTTTCTCTGATAAGGTTTACAAATATCTTTCTCAAGTCGCTTGTGGAAATAATAGTCGGCACAAGGTCGTTGACAAGTGTTGGGTCTTGCGATCTAACAAGTTCCATAAGTTTAAGCACATCGGTCTTTGTCATAACCTCGTCAACGTGTTTTCTGACACACTCCTGCAAGTGGGTAACGATTACGTCGGTACTGTCAACCGCCGTCACGGAGCGAGCAATCTTTGCATCTTCAGGTTTAAGCCAGTAAGCCTGAGTCTGGTATGTCGGGTCTATACCGATAACGGCGTCTTCGGGAACTTCCGACTGAATGGTATCCCACTGTTCCGCAATAACCATTACACGTCCCGGATAAACGTAGCCCGTTGCAACCGTGTTTCCTCTTATTGCAATAAGGTATTCGTTAGCGTCCAACGCCGACGAGTCCATAATTCTTATGTTCGGCAAAATATAACCCAATTCGTCCGTAACTCGCTGACGCAAAGCCGCAATTTTTGCAAGAAGTTGCCCTTCCTGATCGGGATCGGCAATGACAAGCAGGTTAGAGCCGACCTGCAAGCTCAAAACGTCAACCCCCAATCTTTCATACATTCTGTTCGGGTTAACCAAATCCTGCATATTCTGTCTGACGTTTTCCAACTGACCCAACTGGGACTGAACATCGGCATTAATAAGTACGGAGAACCCTGCAACCGCAAGTCCGACCGAAAACATAAAGAACGGCAATGCGGGTAAGCCCGTTCCGACCCAAAACCACGTATGCCCCGTAATTGCAAGCAACATCAAAAAACCTGCCGCAAAGAAGAGTGCAAACGGCTTTGTCATAATCTGCCCCGTAACGTCTGCACCTAACGACGCACTCTGTGCCGAAGAGCGGGTCATAAATATACCTGCCGCAATAGACATCAAAAGCGAAGGCACCTGAGACGCCAAACCGTCACCGATTGTAAGTACCGTATATTTTGAAACCGCATCCGCTATTTGCATTTGGTTCATCAAACACCCGACGCACAACCCGCCGATAATGTTTACGACAACGATAATGATACCGGCAATCGTGTCCCCTTTTACAAACTTCATCGCACCGTCCATGCTACCAAACAAACTCGACTCTCTCGATAAGTCCTCACGCTGTTTTGTCGCCTCTTCAGGAGAAATCAAGCCTGCGTTAAAGTTTGCGTCGATTGTCATTTGTTTACCCGGCATGGCGTCGAGTGCAAACCTTGCCGAAACTTCCGCAATACGCTCCGCACCCTTGGTGATTACCATGAACTGTACAATCGTGATGATAAGGAAGATTACGCCACCGACAATCATGTTGCCACCCGTAACGAATGTTCCGAATGCGTGGATAACTTCCCCCGCCTCCCCTTTAGAAAGGATTAACCTTGTAGATGCAATAGACAAAACAAGTCGAAACATCGTTCCCAAAAGGATAATTGACGGGAAAGATGATAATTCCAAAGGTTTTTGGACATAAAGTCCGAACATCAAAAGGACGATACCCAAAGTTATGTTAAGACATATTGAAAAATTTATGACCCAATTCGGCATCTCGACGAGCAGGATTAATATCAGTGTCAATACAAACACTGCCAAAAATAATTCGCTCATCGGGTTGTTTCCGCCACCGCCGCCTTGTGCCATTACAACTCCTTCAACGCTTCAACCACTACCGCAACACGGGATTGGACGGTTGCATCTACAATCCCGTTATTTGTTGTTACAAGACACCCGCCTTCTTCGACTTCGTCATCGGGAAGAACGGTTATTTTTGCCTCAACCCCCGCAATATCTGCGATATTCGGGATTACGTTTTTTACGGCGTTTGCCTGCGTCGGGCTGACTCGTACCGTAATCCTGGTTTCTTCCTTTGACAAAGTTTTCAATACGTCGACTATCGTGTCGAAAAGGATCTGCGGATCTTGTTCCACTTCTTTTTTAATAATTTTTTTCGCAATATCAACGCTTATCTCAAGAATATCGGGGGCGATATACTCAAAGACTTCCTGCTTTGCACGTATAAACTCTGAAAGAGCCGACTTCATCTCGGCTAAATCCGCACTCGCTTCGGAAAGCCCCTGTTGATAGCCTTCTTTTCTTGCGGCTTCCCTGATTGAGTCCGCCTCGTCTTTTGCTCTTGAAACAAGGTTTCGGTCATCAACCCGTCTGAACCCTCGACGTCTGTTGCCCTGACGGCGTTCCGCCCTTTGCGAAAAATCTATATTATCCAAATTGAACAGATCGATTTCCCCGTCACTTGTCGGCTGTTCCTCCATTGTTGTTTCAACAACCTCCTCCGACGGCTCAAATTCTTGAACGTCATCAATCGGCTCGGAAAATTCCTCCCGAACCGTACTCATATCCGTCAAGTCTGTTTTTTTATGTAATCTGTTCTTTTTTATAATCATAATCTGATTTTATTATACACCCGTTTCAAGGTATGTGGCAATAACATCTGCAATTTTTGTGGAAATATCGAAATATTCTCCGTCAACGGCGTTAAAGACAAACTGTCTGACTTTGTTTCTTTCAAGCTGAATGCGGTGTTCCATGGTGCTTTTGCCGACAACGTCAACAACATTCTTAACCCTTTGGACAACTTTCTTTTTGTTAATTTCTGTTGCTTTCGGAAGTTCATCTTCCATTTCTTCTAAATATTTCGTAATAACATTCGGGTCAACTTTGTCCTCTAACCCGTCGACCGACATATAACGAATGACGCGTCCCGCATCTTCGGGTTCAAACCTGTCCAAAATAACCTGAATTTGCTCTTCATCGTCAATTCTTTTTAACACCAACGCAACCGATACTAACTTTAACAACTGCGGAAGATCCCTGTGAGATTGAACGACCGGAGGTCTTGTCGGGTCCTGAATATCGGGTATCATAGTCCCTTGAGTAGCCTGTGCCGTCGGAGACTGCATGCCGCCTCCTTGCGGAACGGGCATTTGTGCCTGCCCCTGTTGCGGTTGTGGCGGAAGTGCCTGCTGTTCCTCCTGCATTTGTTGCATTACCGCGTCAATGTTTGACTGTGCTGCCGCTTTTTCCATTAAGGCATTGTCGATAAGGTTTTTCTTCTTCAACTCCGCAATACTGTCAAGCCAAGTCTTTTTTACGTGGTGTTCGACGAGTTGAAGAATTTGATCCTGCGGCATGTTCTGTTTGAAAGTCTGTTTTGCGATTTCAAAGATTGTAAACGCAATCTTTTGCATAATCGGGTCCCAAAACTGCTGCGGTATACCCGAACGGATTAAGTCAACGGACTTATGAAACGCCCACTCCGCAATAATTTGGGTTATCATCGAGGCTTGATCTGCCGTAAACCCTAAATTTTCTTTGTCTTGATAAAGTGCTTCTCCCGCAAGCATTGAAAAATTCAAGAGGGTATTTTTTACGTAATCCTTCTGATTCGGTGTAAAATCCTGAGGGACAAGCTCCCCCGCCTGTCCTGCAAGATTTTCCGCAAATGATTTATAGTCAAAATCTTTTATTGTCATTATTTTTTCGCCCTTTTACTTTTTGTTAGGTGTTATTTTCTATCCAGCTCTTTATCCGCTCGCCCGTAATATCGCCTTCGGTTTCGTAAACGCCGTTTGCAAGGTTTTCCGCAGCCTCAAGCATATCTCTTTTTGTTCTTGCGATTTCGTCATCTCTTGCCTGTTCACGGGAAAGCAGGTTCTGAGCAAGCTCCGACTGTCTGTCGGCAAGCTGGGTTGCCCTGATGTTGACGTCGCTGAGTTCTCTGTCTTGTTCTGCCTCTTTTTGTCTTAAACGTTCAACTTCAATGGCGTTTTCTTCCTGAATTTGTCTGACT
Organism: uncultured cyanobacterium; assembly: GCA_945836835.1. Taxonomy (GTDB): domain Bacteria; phylum Cyanobacteriota; class Vampirovibrionia; order Gastranaerophilales; family Gastranaerophilaceae; genus UBA1221. Next base: position 8,596 of record CAMAML010000022.1, read on the forward strand.
CTGTTGGATACGGCGTTAAATACGATAAACAAACCGATACCGCTGATTGCAATCGCAAGCCACCAAGGGTTTCCGCTCTCTTCGGGTTTTGGGAGGTTTGCGGGACGTCCCGACGCCAAATACGGGTCAACGTTATCCGAATATGCGATAGAAACATTATCGGGACTGGCTTTTGGTCCTGCCGCACGAGCTACCAAATCCTTTAAGTCGTCAAGACTTGTGTCCGGCGGGATTGCAGAACGCTCAAGAGTAACCGCAATAGAAACCTCTTCGATTATCCCGGGTTTCAGGTATTCGTTAAGCTGGGTTTTACTTACTCCGTATTGGGTTTCGCTTGCCGTACGGTTGTAGCTCCTGTCCTGACTTGAACTTGCTCCCGAACTTCCCATCCCGTTCGGAAGATATACGCTGACGGCGTTGCTGTTTGAAGAGCTGTCTTTTGTCTGATCCCCCAAACCTTCGCGGAAAGTTTGCTCGCTGACGGAGGCTTTTCGGTTCGGATCGTACATCGTACTGTATTTTTCTGCGGGTGCCTGTCTCAAAAAGGTGCTGACGGTTGCGACATAATTGCCTTTACCCAGCAATCTGTCTAACTGCATCATAACTTTTTGTTGCATATATTTGTCATTTTCTTCAAGTTTTGCAAGCATTTCATCGGATGCGTTCATAATACTGTGGTAAACATTTCCGTTCGTGTCGGTTATGGAAATATTTTCCGCCTCTAACCCCGAAACACTTCCCAAAAGCAGGTTTGAAATCGCTTTAATCTTAAGCTGATCCAACTTTTCCCCCGGTGGAACAACAATCTGAACGGTTGCGGTAACCGGTTTTTGGTTTGCCGCAAACATCGTTTGCTCGGGGATTGAAATGAACACGGATGCGTTTTCTATAGGCTTAATCTTTCTGATAAGTCTTGCCAATTCACCGTTTACCGCCCTTGTAAGCCTTATTTTCTTGTCCTCTTTTGTTGATGTGAAATCACCCTTATCAAAAATTTCCAGCCCGACGTTTTGATCCATCAAACCGCTTTGAACAATTTGGATTAATGCCTCGTCACGTTGAGCCGTGGTACACTTTTTCATTCCCGTGGTGCAGTCGTTTGCCTTCAAGTAAAGTCTTGATTTCGTCCCGTCGAGCGAACGGGAAACCGCAATCCCGTAGCGAGCCAATAGTGCCTGAATTTCGATAGCCTTCCCGAGGTTGTCCGTGGTAAGCAGGTCAACGTCCTCTTTTAGAGGCTGTTCCGTAACGGTTACCCCGTTTTTCTCTTTGTTTGCCTTTGATTTTGAGGCGGAAACCGTCCCGATTATGATAAATAATGCCAGCACGATAACAACCACACCGATAATTGCGTATAATAAAGGTTTATTTTCCAGTAATTTTTGAAAATCCATTTTTTGTTATTCCCCGTCTGTTTTTATGTATCTATAATAGAATATTTTCCCGAATAGGGCAAGTTTTTAAACTTGTATTTGCATAACTTTATCGTACGCCTGAATAACTTTACCGACAGCGGTAGTCGCAACGGTAACATTAATCTCTGACTTTGACATCGCAATCATAACGTCGTGAATATCGATGTTCTTGTTTCCGCTCATAAGGTCTTTTAACAGCTCGTCAGGCTCGTTTATCTCGTTGTTTAGTTTTTGCACCATCCCCGAAAGTACGTTTTGAAAATTGCCCGTGACAGGATCCTTTATTGGGTCAATACGTGCTGAAGTAAGCCCGCCAAAGCCCGTCGCAAGTTTGGTTCCCGAAATTCTGTTTCCCAAATCGTAATTCGGATAAAAGTCTGACATAAAAATACTCTCCTTCTTATTCTATTGTAACCGTTTTTTACGCTTTGTGACGGGCAAATCGTAAAAAAATCATCCGTTTAAACTACATTAAAAGAAGGATTTTTCTCATTTGCCAAATGTCCCGTATCTAAACATATAATAATTTTTTACAAAAAGTCCATGTTTAAAAGTGTAAGAAGTCAAACAATACATAACGAAAGTTTTATTTTTAATATTTTTGGATGATTTAAGTTTGTGTATTTTAAGATAAATTAATAATACCTTGTACATTATAACGAGAATACAAGCAAAAGATTTTGACAAGCATTTTACACACGAATTTCAACTA
>CAMAML010000023.1 GCA_945836835.1 uncultured cyanobacterium
GCGACAACGGAAACAACCGACACCCCGAGCGATGGAATTACGGCTACTAATGGAATGGTTTCGACGACCGAAACCAAAGCGACAACGGAAACAACCGACACTCCGAGCGATGGAATTACGGCTACTAATGGAACGGTTCCGACGACCGAAACCGAAGCGACAACGGAAACAACCGACACCCCGAGCGATGGAATTACGGCTACTAATGGAATGGTTTCGACGACCGAAACCAAAGCGACAACGGAAACAACCGACACTCCGAGCGATGGAATTACGGCTACTAATGGAACGGTTCCGACGACCGAAACCGAAGCAACAACGGAAACAACCGACACCACAACCGAAGAAACCGCAAATGATGAAGAGACAAAAATGAACGACTACATCAGCGGGATTACGGAAAAAACAACGGCAATAAACGCTTTCACAACACAATTTACGAACTTGAAACAACAGACCGTAATACTTGTACTTAGAGCAAAACAAGACAGTGAAAAATTTGAAAAAAATTACGAGGCAAAAGTAGGCGAATACAAAGCACTGTTAAACAAATTGAGCGGGAACAAGCCTGAGGATAAAGGGCAACAATTCATGGATATGCTCAAATACGGAGTAAATTATAACAGCGAATTTTCCGAAGATGACATGAACCGTTACAACGAATTAAAAGCCGAACTCGACACCGAAAACGGAACTTTTGCGACCGAACTGAACGCAAAACTTGCGATTTTGGGTGCGTTTGGTGCCGCATTCCAATCGGGCATCGAAATGCTTGCCGTTGACACTGAATATGCTCAACAAGCCATTGAGGACGGAAAAGCTTATGCGTTGAATCAAACAGGTATTTCGGAAGAGCAAATTGGAACATTAATTCACTTGTTCGGAGAAGAGTCCGAAATTGTAAAAAATATTCTTTACGGAAAATCGGGCGAGTCGTTGGGCAGAGACGTAATGGACGGTGGCGAAGCACTACTCGGACTTGTTAATGCTACACAAAACACAATCAGCTCTTCAACCAAATTGAACGAGGCAAGTATCGCTATGTCCGCAGATTTAACCCAAAGAAAAGCAGACATGAGTACTGAAATCGGCGAGATGAATGCTCAATTTGAAGAAATATTCGCTCAACAAGATGCGGAAAATATCGACGAAAACGGAGAAAAGAAAACAAGCGAAAAGAAAGATAACACCGAAGAACCCGATGCGGCTGCAGTTGAAAAGCAAGGACAACAAGCAGAGCAAAGTGGTAAAAAAGCGGAACAGGAAGGCAAAGAGGCGGAAAAAGACGAGGCGGCTTACAAGAAAGAGATGAAAAGAGAAGAAACCGCACTCAAGAAAACCCAACGCCAAATCAAAAACGAACAAAAGAAAATGCAGGAAGCAAATGCACAAATTGAAGCAGGTAATGCGGAAATTGACACATATTATGCTGCAATTACTACCCTCTCGGCAACAAGCAAAAACGCTACCGCAAGCACTCCGAAAACGAACGAAAAAACAACAAACAACAATCAGACCGTAAGCAATACAACGAACAATTCAACTCAACTTGCAACCGCCAATGCTTACATGGGACAAATTGACCAACTTTCTCAAAACAATACCCGCTTGGGACAAGTAATAACTTCAAGCGGACAAACGGTTACCGTTTTGCAGAAAAAGAGTACGAAAACTCAAAAAATGCTTGTCAAAACAAGTAAAGCAAAGCAATCTGCAGCTATAAAAAAGCAAAAGGACGCCGAACAAGAGGCAAAAAATAAACAAAAACCTATACAAACCGTAACAACAATCGGATACGTATTTACCGGTATTAAAATGGTCGGTTTAGGCTTAATGGCATTTCCGCTTACCGCTGCGATAGGTTCAATTATGTACGGAGTCGGAACGTACGGAGAATTGGCATGCTATGCAACAAACATGGCCCTGAATATTTCGCAGGGTAATTGGCTTGGGGCAGGCATCTGCCTTGCAGCTGCCGCTGCAAGTTTCCTAATGGGACCAAACCCAACCGAATCACTTACGGAAGGAATTAAACAACTGTCAACCGAGGCTGCAAAAGAAGGTGCAAAAAATATGGGAACAACCGCCATAAAAGAAACCGTCGTCGAAGGAGTCAAAGAAGGCGTTGAAGAAGGTGCAAAAGAAGGTGTTAAACAAGTCGTCACCGAAGGGGTCAAGGAAGGTGTTGAAGAAGGTACAAAACAAATCAGCGAACAGGTTATACTCGAAAACATCAAAAACTCTTCATCAACCTTAATCACTGATACCTTATTTGAAAATGCAAAACAAGCAATGATTGCATCAGCGGAAAAATCTATGGCGGAACTCTCTGCAAAAATAGCCTTGGAAGCTTCAAAAAAACTTGCAGTAGAATCAATAAAACAATCATTAAAAGAGTCTGCCCTATCCCTTGTTGGAAATGCATCACAGCTCGCAGGCTCAGTACTTTCAAATGAAAAAGAGCAAGAAGAAGAAAAGAAAATAACTCACACGGCACAAAACAGAAAAAAAGCAAGAGAGGCAGTAAAAAGAGGTCTTAACAAGGTTAAGAGCAAGAAAAACGCTCAAAACGCAAAATAAAGCTACGATTGCGAGGAAACGCAGGAAACTATTGCGTCCATAAGTCGTTTAACCTTGACGATTTTCAGCTTGGAGAATTTATCCGAAACCTCGTTTGCAAACGGAATAATCGCCTGCTTAAATCCTGACGCTTCGGCCTCTTTCAACCTTTTTCCGATGTTATTTACGGGGTGAACCTCGCCCGACAGTCCGATTTCACCGATAATAACCGTTTGGGAGTCCACGACCACATCCCTTGCACAAGTTGCAATCGCCAACGCTATCCCTAAATCGGCACTCGGCTCGGACACGTCAAACCCGCCCATAACGTTTATATAAACGTCTTGTTTTGAAAAATTAAGCCCAACCCGCTTTTCCAAAACCGCCAAAATCTGCAACAATCTGCTCATATCAATCCCGTTCGTAACTCTTCTCGGGCTTGCATAAGGGGTTGAGCCGACAAGTGCCTGAATTTCGACAAGCAATGGTCGTGTTCCTTCGTTTGTTACGATAATCGCACTCCCCGGAGTTGCGACCTGAGAACGTTCGTTTAAAAAAAGATCGTTCGGATTTTTTATCTCGTGCAAACCGTCCGAGTGCATCTCAAAAATCCCGACTTCTGACGTGTTTCCGAAACGGTTTTTCATCGACCTCAGCATTCTGTAAGACTTATATTTATCCCCCTCAAAATAGATAACGGTATCGACCATATGCTCCAGAACCTTCGGACCTGCAATGTTTCCGTCTTTTGTAACATGCCCGATAACGACCGTCGTTATGTTTTTGCTTTTTGCAATATGCATAAGCAAATTTGTGCATTCTCTAATCTGAGAAACGCTCCCCGCGGAACTCGGGACGTTATTGGAATAAATAGCCTGAATACTGTCCACCACGACAAAATCCGGACACAATTCTTCAATCTGCGACTTAACATTTTCCATATTAGTCTGCGGATAGATATACAAATTCTCCGAATTAATCCCGAGTCTTTCCGCTCTCAATTTAAGCTGTCCCGCACTTTCTTCGGCAGAAACATACAGAACCTTTTTCCCCGACTCGCAAATCCTTCCGCAGGTTTGTAGCGTAATCGTGGACTTACCTATCCCCGGATCGCCCGCAAGCAAGGTAAGAGAACCTTGGACAAACCCGCCGCCCAAAATTCTGTCAAACTCGGATATATTTGTACTCAGTCGAACCTCTTCGCCAATCGTAATATCTTTGAGCAAAGTCGGTTTTTCTTTGTTAACAAACTCATTTGCGGCGGCGTTCGGTTGCTTTTCGTCATACGAAAGCTCTTCCGCAAAACTTCCCCAGCTTCCGCAGGAAGGACATTTGCCGAGGTATCCTGCAGTTTCATATCCGCATTGAGAACATATCCATTTTGATTTAACTTTTGCCATAGCCCGATTATACCCTCAACTCGGAATAATTACAAGTGAAAGTTTTCAAATAGAAAAATCGGAAGTTTAGATTTTCCTAAAAAGATTAACGTAACATTTTTGTAACTTAGGTGGTCAAAAAATTTTTGAAGGGGTATAATAAACTCAAAGAGTATTGGGGAAAGTTTTACGGGAGAAAAAATGGAAGGATACAGTTTTGAGCTAATTACGGGGCCTATGAGTTGCGGGAAAACGGAGGAACTTTTACGCAGAGTAAGGAGATGCATTATCGCAAAGAAAAAGGTCAAAGTAATTTCCCCCGACGTCGACACGAGGGCAAAAGGGGATTATATAGAATCAAGAAACGGGTTGTGGCTTGACGCAATAAAAATAAAGCATGCCATTCATATTCTTTCCGTCGTAAAACCCGACGACGAAGTCGTCGCCATAGACGAGCTTCAGTTCTTTGACAAAAACATTACAAAAGTTATAACCAAACTGATGGATGAAGGCAAAAAGGTTCTCGGAACGGGATTAGAGCTTGATTTTAAAGCAGAACCTTTCGGGAGCATGCCCGAATTGATGTGCATCGCAACGAAAGTCGACAAACTCCACGCCGTTTGTATGAAATGCGGGTGCGAACACGCAACCAGAACCCAAAGATTAATCGACGGCAAGCCTGCGGACAAAAATTCACCGCTTATAATGATTGGCGGAGATGAAACCTATGAAGCAAGATGCATAAAATGCTATGAACTGCCTGACATCGAACACCAAAAGCAAAAACGCAACCTAAAAGTCCTGCCGTTTAGTTTTAAATAATAAAAAAGCCCTAATAAGGGCTTTTTTACTAGAACTTAACGGGATAATCGTCAGGGATTTTCCAGTTGTTTAATTGGATTAAACCGCCACAACTATAACCTGCCAAATTATGATTTATTTCGTTTGAACAACCTTGGTCAGCCATATTTCTTAATGCATCCTCATCAACATTCTTTAAATGAAGTCCCCTCATCCATATACCTGATTTATGCGTATCTGAAGCTTTATAAAGAAGATTTACCCCAAAGACATCCGCACCAAAGACATTTTTCCCCTTTTTAGAGCCGTCAATATCAAACCATATTTGAATATGAGGGACTGTTAATTGACCACCTGCCCAAGCACATAAAGCCATACCGTTATTCATCACAGCAGTAACTTTATTCGACGTGTTCGCCCCCAATGCCCCTTTAATACCCGATAAAGAACTCGGAGGTGTCCAACATTCTTCTTCATTTTCTTGTCCGCAAATTTTATCTATCTTAAGCTCGGGAAAAACATATTTTTCTAAAATTTGTTGAGAACATTCGTATGAGCTGTCAATATCACAAGTATCCCACTCTGCTATTTCCCCGTATTTTGCCTCGGACATTCTGACGGCATTTGCTATTAGAGCATAAGTCTTTTTGACTTTAGTCTCAACGACCGACTTTTTGTAGTTATGTATAAGCGTCGGCAAGGTTACCGCCGCAATCACGCCGATTACTCCTAACGTAATGAGGACTTCGGCAAGAGTGAAAGCCCTTTTTACGAGGCGTGGAGAACCTTGTGTCCCTTCGTCTCCGTACAAGAGTGGACTATGTCCACCCTCGGCAAGAGTAAAGCCTTTTATAAACGACTTTCTTTCCCTCAATTTTGTACACATATTATAAACCTCCTTCTTACAATGTTCATATGTATGAACTAGTATAACATATGAATTTGATATTATCAAGACAAATGTTCACAAGTATGAAGTAATATTACAACATGACTAACTCGGATTTTAACAAAATTATTTGCCAAAGAATTCTGGCACTCAGAAAAGAGAGAAAAATTACGCTTGAAAAACTTGCATACCAAAGCGGGATTTCTAAGGGAGGGTTGAGTGAAATTGAGCGAAATATGAAAGAACCTCGGGCGTATACAATCTTAAAAATTTGCTCTGGGCTCGGGATTTCAATGAAGGAATTTTTCGACTTCCCCGAAATTGAAAACTTTGCAAACAATTTGTGAATAACCCACTCAAACGGTTTTAGCCGTACACGCAAGCACTGCCCTGCCAAGTGTTTCGTTCCAAAAACTTTCTGTCAATTTTGTTTAAGCAGTCAAATTTTGCCCCGAGCCAGCGTGGAGCAACAAGTGTCCTGATTGAACCGTTACCCGCAAGCCGATGAACGGTAGTTTTCGGGGGCAAAACCTCCAAAAAATCGCAAACGAGTTCGACGTATTCATCCTCGCTCATAAAACTCAGCTCGCCCGCATTGTACATTTTTTCAAGCACCGTATTTTTTAAGGCACAAAGCATGTGAACCTTCACCCCGTCAACCCCTAACCGTGCAAGCTCATTAGCGGTTTGAAGAATTTCGTCCCTCGTTTCCCACATCCCAAAAATTACGTGGACACAAACATTTATCCCTTTTTCTTTCGTTTTTTCGTACGCCCTCAAAAAACAATCGTAATCATGCCCTCTGTTTATTCGTTTGAGGGTCTTGTCGTGAATTGACTGAAGCCCGTATTCAATCCACGTATAATAATCGTCTTTGTATGATGAAATTAAGCTCAATTTTTCGTTGTCTACGCAATCGGGTCTTGTGCCGATTGAAATTCCGACAATATCTTCGTTACTCAGGGCGGAGTTGTAAATCTTTTCAAGCTCCCCGACGGGTTTATACGTGTTTGAAAACGCCTGAAAATACGACATAAATTTTTCCGCCTTGAAACGGCTCGTTTTCATCGTCTCAATCCCGACCTTAATTTGATCTTCGATAGAAAGCAAATTTGAATGAGCTTTTGAAAAACTTCCTCCGTCATCACAAAAAATACAACCGCCCGTCGAAATCATCCCGTCCCTGTTTGGACATGAAAACCCCGCATCAAGAGTAATTTTGTATACCTTGACGCCAAATTTTTGTTTCAGATGTTCGCTGAACTGGTTGTATCTTTTGTCTGTGCCGTTAAACAAGTTGTATTTACGAAAATGAGCGGCTATGCGTCTTTTTCGTCCTCTTCTCTAATCGGGTAAACGTAATGTTCGCCACAGTTTGGGCAAACGACTTCCTGTTGCTTGTCACCGTCCAATTTTGCAACTTCAAACAAAGTTTTGCAACCCGATTGAACGCATCTTATTGCCCACGTAGGTCTTATTAATCTTGCCATAAAAATTTTCTCCCTCTAATATTTTCTACAAACCGATTTTAACATTTTTTCCAAAATTTCGCAAGTTTTGTGCAAAAGTTTTGTCCGACTTACTTAATTTCGTGCTGGTACGCCCAAGCAGAGTGGTTATGAATACTTTCTATCGCTTCACAGTCCACCTCAAACTCTTTTATAATCTCGTTTTCCCGAAGTTTTACGACAACTTCACGCAGAACATCTTCAACAAACCTCGGATTTTCCCACGCCTTTTCCGTGACAAACTTTTCGTCCTCACGCTTCAAGAGCGGGTAAAGCGGACAAGACGCACAACTTTCAATCATCTCTATCAAATCTTCTATCCAAATATGGTTTCCCTCGTCATACGAAACCCTTACTTTGATAAACGCACGCTGGTTGTGTGCACCGTTGTCGGAAATCTCTTTTGAACACGGGCAAAGGGTTGTGACAGGAACAGTTACACCCAAGATAAATTTATACTGCCCGTCATAAATCCGACCTTCAAACGAACAGGCATAGCACATTTGAGAAGGGAGTTTGGTTACGGGGGCAAACTTTTCGATAAAGTATTTAAAATTAAACTCAAGTTCTCCGCTTTGTGCGTCAAGACTTTCGATAATTTTTTCCAAACACCCTTTTATATCGTCCCCGAGAAGATGTTTATGTTGCCACTCGTTCAAAACCTCGACAAATCGGGACATGTGCGTCCCCTTGTAATCTTTCGGCAACGAAACACAAACCCGAGCCGTCGCCCCGACAACTTTCCCGTGTTTATCCTTTCTTTCAATCATCAAAGGCAAGTCAAGGTTCTTTATCCCGACCTTTTGAATATCAACGTTTCTCGTATCTTTTGTCTTTTGTACGTCTTTCATAATCACCTTTTGTTAAGATTTATTGCAATAATTACACAAAATTGGCAATTTTTTATTGCCCGCATACTTTATATAAACATAAAGCTCTCTCTTCTTATTTAAACGGATAGGCCTTGAAAAGTTCAAGGTCTTTTTTTTATGCTATTTTGAAGCACACTCGGTGCTTTTGTCCAAAATTGCTCTGATTTTTGAATAACGTTCGATTTCAACTCTAAATTTTGACATATCCATATAGATTGCGTTGTTGAGCAAAAATCTGTTATTGTATTTCGGGTCGATGACGTATACGGTAGGATAGCCCGTTAATCTCACATCTTCGACCAAACCTTTTTTCGACTCGTCCTCAGCGTTAATCATAAGAAAATTATACTGCTTGCCGTAAAGTTTTGACAGGGTGTTAAATTTGGGCATGAACCTGCGGCAAAAACCGCACCAGTTAACGTAAAACAGAGCAATAACAGGCTTTTCGCCGTTCATCGCCTCATCATAAGTAACTCCGATATGGTAATCCGAAAGGTTTTTCGGTTGCATCCTCTCAGACATAACATTTACTCCGTAAGTTACGGCGGAAGTCAACAATATCACCGCAAATACGCAAATCCCTATAATCACGTTTTTCTTCATCTCAAATACTCCCTAAGTCTATTTTATAGTAAAACTATACCATAAACACGGCAAATTTAAAATTCGAGCAAAAAAATCAGCGATTTTTAAAAATTTCGTTACCAAATTTCACATAAACTTAACAAAAATGTTCTGTTTTTTATGTTTTTGATAAAATAGTAACAGACGAAACTTATAAGGAAGAGGAAAAATGATTAGAACAAAAATGAAATCGCATAACTGCGGAGAGCTTAACCTCAACAACGTTGGGGAAGAAGTTACCCTTTCCGGCTGGGTTGCAACCATTCGCGACCTTGGCGGGATTTTGTTTATAGAATTAAGAGACAGATCGGGATTTTTTCAGGTCGTAGCGAACCCGCAAATTAACCCGGACGTACACAAGATTATGGAAAAAGTTCGTACGGAATACGTAATCACCGTAAAAGGAAAAGTTACACGCCGTCCCGAAGAAACTTACAACGAAAAGTATGCAACGGGACAGGTCGAAATGTATCCGACGAGCTTGGAAATCCTTTCTACCGCAAAGGTTTTGCCGTTCGTTCTCGATGACGACAACGTATCCGAGGACGTCAGACTTAAATACAGATACCTCGACATCAGACGCGAAGGCATGCTCAATAACTTAAAACTTCGTCACAATATCGTTCAGGCTGCACGCAACTACTTGAACAAAGAAGAGTTTATGGAAGTGGAAACCCCTATCCTTATCAAGACGACGCCGGAAGGTGCAAGAGATTACCTCGTGCCGTCCCGTGTACAGGAAGGGAAATTTTACGCACTTCCGCAGTCCCCGCAAATCTTTAAGCAACTGCTTATGGTCGGTGGGATTGAAAGATACTACCAAATCGCGAAATGCTTCAGAGATGAAGACCTTAGAGCGGATAGACAGCCCGAATTTACCCAAATCGACATCGAGATGTCGTTTGTGGAACAACAAGACGTCATTAAATGCGTAGAAGGCTTGATTGTAGACACCTTCAAAGCTGCGGGCGTTGAGGTTAAACCTCCGTTTATCCAAATGCCTTGGCAAGAGGCTATGGACAGATACGGTTCGGACAAGCCTGATACTCGTTTTGGGTTGGAATTGTTCGACATCGGAGATATAATTTTAGAGTCGAACTTTGAAATCGTCAAGAAAACACTCCAAAGTGGCGGTATCGTTCGGGGTATCAGAATACCGGGTGGGGCGAAATATTCAAGAAAAGACATTGACGACATCACAAAACTTGCCGTTTCGTTCGGTGCAAAGGCGTTGGCGAACATTATTTACAACGAAGACGGCAGTGCAAAATCACCTGTATTAAAATTCGTCACCGAAGAACAGGCAAAACAAATCCAAGAACGAGCAGGAGCCGAAGCGGGCGACATAATCTTCTTCGTAGCCGACAAGCCGAAACTCGTTTACGATATTATGGGAAGATTAAGACTGCATTTCGGAAAATCGCTTAACCTGATTGACGAGAGCAAACACAACCTTCTGTGGATTGTAGACTTCCCGATGTTTGAATGGAGCGACGAAGAAGGTAGATTTATGGCAATGCACCACCCGTTCACCTCACCTTGTATCGAAGATTTGGACAAACTCAACGCCGGGGATTTAGGCAACGTAAAATCTATCGCATACGATATAGTTTACAACGGAACGGAATTGGGCGGCGGTTCTGTCAGAATACACTCTTCCGAAGTTCAATCGGCAATCTTCAAGGCTTTAGGCTTAACGGAAGAAGAGGCGAAGGAAAAATTCGGGTTTATGGTGAATGCCCTGCAATACGG
>CAMAML010000024.1 GCA_945836835.1 uncultured cyanobacterium
TCCGCAGGACGCTACGGTGATAAAAAGTTACAAAAATATAAGAATAGAAAAGGAGATAAACTAATGAACAAAAAAATCAAAAAGCTAAATGCCTTCACCCTTGCGGAAGTCTTAATCACTCTCGGCGTTATCGGCGTAGTGGCGGCGGTGACCATGCCGACGCTGATTAAAAATTATCAGAAGAAACAGACGGTCGTTCAGCTTAAAAAAGCGTATTCGGAATTATCGCAAGCGATTAGTGCTGCTCAGAAAGATTTTGGAATGTTTGAAGATTGGAATTTTGCTAATTTCCCGACAGCAACTGACAGAAATCTATATTTTTATGAAAACTTTCTGAAACCAAATTTGAAAATAGTTAAATATTGTGCCCCCTCTTCAGGCGATTGTTGGGCTGATGACAGTTACACATTAACGGGTACCAAATACACCACGTTAAACAATTCCGTACAAGGTAATGATTCTTTCGTTACGGCATCAGGTTATTCTGTATTTTTTTGGCTACATGGTAGCGGAACGGGCGGTTGGTTTTTTGTAGATCTGAACGGAAAGAAAAAACCAAACGTATTAGGTAAAGATATTTTTACATTTATGTTAAATAACAGTAAAAGACCATATAAAATGAAATATGGAATTTCAACAAACGGTTCATACTATATTGATAACGAGTTAAATAGGTATGTAACATTGTCACGAGAAGAAATGAGACTTGGATCATTCAGCGGAGCAGCGGGATGTTGTGCAAAAGATTGTGCAGTGAATAAGGGACAAGGATTGCATTGTGCGGCACTAATTATGTTTGACGGATGGGAAATCAAGGACGATTATCCGTGGTAGCAGTTGCGGGTTTCCGTATAATGCGATGTCATTCTTAGTCACTCGAAAATGTTCGCCCCCTTACCCATGGTAGCCGTGTAGGTCGGGTTCAACATTTTCATTGAACCCGACAACGTAACTAAATTTACAATATTGCTTAACCTTTGTTAATACATGGGTAAAATATGGGTTTGTTTATTGTACTATGTGGTAAGGTATTATAAGAAAAAGAGGTTTAGATGAATACAGTTGTATTAGTTGGGCGTGTCGGGCGTGACGCGGAAGTCAGATATTTTGAGTCGGGTAAAGTCAAGGCGAATTTTTCTTTGGCGGTCAACCGTTGGGACTCAAAGACTAAAGGCGAAGTTACCGATTGGTTTAATATTGATGTTTGGGACAAGCAGGCTGAATTTGCGGGCGAATATATCAAAAAAGGCATGCAAATCGTTGTCGAAGGCAGAATTAATCAGGACAAGTGGACTGACAAGGCAACAGGTGCCGATAAAGAAAGATTTATGATTATCGGAAACAACATCAGGTTGTTAGGTTCAAAGAGAGACGCTGAAGTATTATGATAATTAATTCGGGTTGTGCTTGTATTATTGCCGACGATTTAACGGGGGCAAACGATTCTTCTTTACAGTTTCATATCCACGGAGTTTCGACCCAAATATTGTTGAGCGAAAATTTTGACTTGCAGGAAGCCAAAACCGCACAGGTGTTGGCTCTTTCCACCGAGTCGAGGAATATTCCGCCTCACGAGGCGTACGAAAAAATTAAACATGCAACACAAATTATGCTGGAAAAAGTTAACCCCGATTACTTCTTCAAAAAAATTGACTCCACAATAAGAGGCAATATTGCGGTCGAAGTTTTGGGGATGTTGGAAGTTTTGGGCTGGGACGCCGCAATAGTCGTTCCTGCGTTTCCGAGCGAAGGAAGGGTTACTGTCGGAGGGTACCACCTTTTGAAGGGCGTTCCCGTCGAGCGTACGGAAATGGCAAGAGATCCGTATTCGCCGATTTTTGAGTCGCATGTGCCGACTTTGTTAAAAAAAGAGGTCGGGGAAGAGTGGGAAAACCTTATTGCCTCGATTGATTTAAAAGACGTTATGCAGGGGGCGGGACCTATATTAAAAAAATTGAACGGATTTATTGCCGACGGGAAAAAACTCATCGTGGCAGATGCGGTCTCCACGACAGATATTGAGCAAATTTTGCTTGCGATGAACAAATCCGATTATAAGATTTTGCCTGTCGGAACGGCTGCTGCCGCAAGGTGCTTGAGCGATATGTGGTTCTCTCAAGTTAATCCCGACGGGGAATATACTTTTCTGCCCGCTTTGCCAAAACTCGTAATCTCCGGCAGTGCGACCGAGATTACCGCATCGCAAATACGGGCTTTGGAGCAATCAGACGACTTTGACGAAAACACTCTCTTTGTAAAACCCGATTTGGAAACAATCGTAAACGGGGTAAGTGACGAGCTTGTCGAAAGGATTGTAGGGAATTTGGTGCAGAGTAATATCGTGATAGTCCATACGTCTAATTTGGTGAGCAAGTTTGACGGGTTTTCCGACACCAGTTTTGATGCTGAGTTAACCAAAGACAAGCTGGCAAATATGATTACGGATTTTCTTGCAGAGCTGACCAAAAGAGTTGTCGAGCAAAAACCTGTTTTGCTGGTACTTTTGGGTGGTGAAACTTCTTACAAATGTTGTCGTGCGATAGGGGCAAGTCATTTGGAATTGAAAGACGAGGTTTCGCCTGCGATTGCCCTCAGCCTTGCACCTAACAACCGCTGGATAGTTACAAAATCGGGCAATTTGGGTAACACTAATACGTTAATCGATATTTTGAAATATTTGGAAAGCCATGAGTAAGTATTCGGGAAAAATAGGGGTTACGACGGGGGACGTTAACGGGGTCGGTGCGGAAGTTACCGTGAAGGCTCTTAACCGACTAAAATTGCCCGAAGATAAGGTTGTAATCGTTTCAAACAGGCGGGTTTTGGATTTTTACGGGAAGCTCGATGTCCCTTATGAGGTTGCGGAAGTTCCGTTTGACGGGGAAATTGAGGTAGGGAAATTGACAGAAGCGAGTGGGGAGTTTTCGTATAGGTGTTTGGAACGTGTTTGTCAAATGCGTCCGAAGGCGATTGTAACGGCACCTGTAGCAAAGCATGCCATGCATTTGGCGGGGCATATTTTTAATGGGCAGACCGAAGTTTTGCAAAAACACCTTGCACACGACGGACAGCACGCAGAGATGCTTTTTGTCGCAAAAGATTTTCGGGTTTTGCTTCTTTCAAGGCACTGTGCATTAAAAGATATTTGTTTGACCGAAGAGCTTATTTACAAAAAAGTTTTTGACTTGGCGGGCGTGATGAAGGAAAAATTCGGTATCTCTTTGCCAAAATTTGCGATATGCGGACTTAACCCCCATGCCGGCGAGGACGGGATAATCGGGCGGGAAGAGTTGGATGTTATGAAGCCCGCGATTAAGAGATTGAGAGAGGAAGGTATTTCAATAACTGAGCCTTTGCCTGCGGACACCTTGTTTATAGAAGCAGGAAGGTGTTACAATTCGGGGCAAAAACTTCCTTATGACTGTTATATTTCGCCATATCACGATCAAGGATTAATCCCGATAAAAACGGTTGCGGGGTATGGGACGGTAAATATGACAATCGGGTTGGATATTATAAGGACTTCACCGGGGCATGGTACGGCGTTTGATATTGCGGGGAATAATATTGCGGACGAAGCCGGTATGATTGCAGCTATACGGTCGGCGTTGGAGGTCGCCTGAATTTTCCGATAAGATACTTTCCGCCCTTCCAAAGCCCGAAAAGTGCAAGTGCAATTCCCATAATTTTTATGAGGACGGGTGTTTCTTTCTTATCTTCAAAACTTACGTGTTTTTGTTTTTGGTAGATGTCGGATTTTAGCAGGCGTAATTGGCTTTCCATTTGGGAGGCGGAAAGAATTTCAGGTCTGCCGATTTTGTCGGGTGGAGTGAGAACCCCGAGGTTTGCAGACGTCAAATTTACTGCACTGTTGTTCGACACACTGTTCATATTTATACTAAAACATAACCGATGGAAAAATTGCGTTTGCGTAACATTTTTTAATACAATAGTCAAAAATTATTATGTTCATGCGTTTATATATATGTAGGGAATTTTATGGCTGAACAAATCCAAACAACAAACATAAATAATCCGTTTACCCGTTTTAAACCGATTGACGGGCAAAGTTTTTACGTTACCCAAAAATATTTGCCAAAGCAGGAGGAAAAATCGGATGAGTTTGTTGCGTCGGAACAGAATGCAAATTCCGAACCTTCTGCCCAGCCGGCGAAAAAACGAAATACAAAAAAATATACATATGCGGTCGGAACTTCGGCGTTAGTTGTCGGTGTCGGGGTTTTGGCTCTGATGAGAGGGTTGCCGAAGGGTACAAGCAAATTTTTGGAGAAAATCAAAACCTTCTTGGAAGAAAAGATTAAGAAGTCTTCCGAAAACGGAACAGATAAATTTCGGGAGTTTTACGTATATTCTTTGAGAAAAATTGAAACTTTTATGGACAAAACTCAAAGTATAAACAATATTACCTCCATAAAAGATGCTTTGTTCAAAAACTTTATGGAAAAAACTTCCCCGACAAAAAAAGTTCATGCAGGAATTTCAAGTTTCTTTGAAAAGATTTCCGCAAGAACGATTAAGCAGGCATACTCTTCCACAAACAAAAAATTCGCAAAGATGAATTCGGAGTTTGTAAAACTGGATGAAAAATTGCTTGCCTCCGACGGGGATCGAATAGTAAATTATCAGGGAAAAGAATATTCAGTAAAAGAACTTGTGGCAAAAGCTCGGGAGCTTCGCAATAATGTAATGACTTCCGTTGAGGAATTTATTTCACAGGGTAAACAACAAGAAAGGTACAAATATATTAAAGACGCTACCGACAACCTGTACGAACAATTCCGCAAAGAAAACTTTGACGGCACTACTTTTAGAGAGTTTTTCTCCAAGAAGAACAGATTTTTAAGAAAGGAAATGTGGCAAACCTTTATTGCCGACGAAAAGATAGCAAAAAGCAGACAACAGCTTGCTGATGACGTTGAAGCGATACGAAACAAACTTATGTACGGCACAAAAGACAAAGCAAACATAATTTCAAGACGTGTCAAGGAGATTGAACAGACGATTTCTCCGACCGACAAGGAAGGGCAGGAGCTAATAAAACAGCTAAAATGGTATCTGACAAAGCCTGACGAAATTACCAAGGATTACGGTAAAGATCAATTTATCGGGATTTTGAAACAGGTTGAAGACCGTGGGTTTGTCAATGGGCTTTCCGATGCTGTCGTTCAAAACCAAAAGGCCGTGCGAAACGAACATATATCCGCAATTACGGAATTGCTGAACAAGCACGACAGCGGTGAACTTCAACAGCTGGTCGATATTTACAAAGCAATAAGTACATATCATACGGCTCCTGTCGAAAAACACGTACAAAAAGCCATCAAATCTTTCGACAAATCCCTAAACCTTGAAACAGTTGAATTTTTCAATAAAATTCGAGATTTACGTTTGGGTTCTGCACCGACCGACGTTCTGTCGATTGTAGCCTCGGGTGGAATGATTGGTTACGGGCTTGCAAAAGCTCATAACAGCGACGAGCGTTGGGAGGTTACACTGACTTCGGGTATCCCGATTATAGGTACAATTGGGACAGCTCTATATTGCACCGCTCAACTGGTTTCGGGCAGTAAAGGTATGATTATTGCGGGTGCTTCCGGTATTGTGTTGAAATATGTCGGGGAATTTGCCAATTACTTGAGGTTGAAATCCCAAAACAACGCCAAATCTCCCGAAAAGGTTGCTCAATAAAAATTCTATGTTAAAATATTCTTGTCGAAAGTGATTTTTTGACCGAATTGGAACAAAATTTTTAATATAAAGGTTTAAAAAATATGCCTCAAGGTGTAAAAGTTACCTCCTCTTCCATAAGGGAAAAGCTGGAGGATAGAGAATTTGAAACGTTAAGCGAGTTTGCGACAAAAGCCCGTAATTCAAAAGGGCGTAGGGTCGAAATTGAACAGTGCGAGATAAGAACATGTTTTCAACGAGACAGGGACAGAATTTTGCATTCAAAAGCGTTCAGGCGATTAAAACATAAAACTCAAGTTTACCTCTCTCCGTTTGACGACCATTTCAGAACCCGTTTAACCCATACATTAGAGGTTTCACAGATTGCAAGAACGATTTCCCGCTCACTTTTTCTGAACGAAGACTTAACGGAAGCTATTGCACTCGGACACGATTTGGGGCATACGCCGTTCGGACATTGCGGAGAAGGTGTTTTGAACGAACTTTTGAAAGGCGGGTTTCAGCACAATATCCAGAGCGTAAGGGTTGTTGAAATTCTCGAAAACTTAAACCTTTGTCGAGAAACAATCGACGGAATTTTGACGCACAGTTGGGGTTATAGTCCGAGAACCCCCGAGGCTCAAGTCGTTCAGCTTGCGGATAAAATCGCTTATATTAACCACGACATTGAAGATTCAATTCGGGCGGGGGTTATTGCCGAAAACGATTTGCCCAAAGATTGCATAAAATATTTTTCGTCCGTGCAAAGCAAACGCCTCGACAAAATGGTTAAAGAAATTATCGACAACTCGCAAGGAAAACCAAAAATCGCCATGAGCGAAGAAGGTTGGTACTTTACGACAAAACTACGTGAGTGGATGTTTGAAAACGTTTACATCGACTCCCCCGCAAAACTCGAAGAAAACAAGGCGAGCCGTCTTATAAAAGAACTGTTTTATCATTATTGCGAAATGCTAAAACCCGTATGCCCCGAAACCCGTATTCCTCGTGTGGTTGCGGATTATATTTCCGGCATGACGGACAGGTTTGCGGTCGAAAAATATAAGGAAATCTTTATCCCGATAGGTTTGCGTGGAGGCGGAAGCGAAGAATACCTCTTCAAACTCGCAAGCATTACCAATTCGGACGAAGAATAACTTTTTGAGGCGTAGGGGCGAATTTTCTTTGCATATTGCAATTATCCTAATAAGTATGCTATAATTTGCAATGTCATTACAACAAAATTTTGGGGAGAGAACATATGGAAGTTATACAAATTATTCTGACGATACTTACGGCATACGTTATCGGCTCAATTCCGACGGGATACATCATCGTCAAAACCGCAACGGGGCAAGACATCAGGACAATAGGTTCAGGCTCGACGGGGGCTACAAACGTAAAAAGAGTTATGGGTAAAAAATGGTTCTTTATAACACTGTTGCTGGACGCACTCAAAGGTGCTTTACCTGTAATTTTAGCAAAAATTTTTGCAACCGCATATACGGGTATCGGGCTTTTGCCCGTATTAGCTGCGGTCGCCGTAATCTTAGGGCATTCAAAATCCGTATTCTTAAAATTCACGGGCGGAAAATCCGTTGCCTCGGGTGTCGGCACAATTTTGGCACTGAATTGGCAAGTCGGGCTGATTATCGCCGTAATTTGGGGGGTAATAACTTATACCTCAAAATACGTTTCGCTCGGCTCAATGATTGCACTTGCATTTTCTCCGTTTATCATGTATTTTATGCATGCACCCGTCGCTTACGTCGGCTACTGCCTGCTCGGTGCGGTATATATAATCTACCTTCACCGCTCGAACATCAAACGACTTATTAAAGGCGAAGAAAACAAAGTGTAGCCGAAGGCTACTCTTGTGTGGAGACGAAGGGGCACAAGGTTCACCATGTCTCGTGTGGACTTGGACATAGTCCGCTTCTGTGTGGAAACGGTTATTCGTAAGTTCTCCACGCCTCCGGTAGGTCGGAGTTCGACATTTGCATCGAACCCGACAACGTAAATTGTAAAACAGATTAAAGTTTCCACCTCAAAAAAAGAGGATGTCCTACTCAACGGACACCCTCTTAATTCTTTCACAAAAACCAATCCTAAAATTAGTCTTTGTTTATGTCTTTAACGCTCAAGGCAATTCTGTGTTCTTGAGGGGTGAATTTCTTGATAAGAACTTCAACATTGTCCCCTACCTTGAACTCGTTGAATGGATTAACGTTTTCTTCGCTCATTTCCGATACAGGCAACAACGCCTCTACACCAGGGAAGATGTTGATGAATGCACCAAACCCCGTAACCTTGTTTACCGTTCCGTTGATGATTTGACCTTCTTCAAATTGTCCTTCGATTTGTTGCCAAGGATCTTCGCCCATTCTCTTCAATGACAACGAAATTCTCTTCAATTCCGTGTCAATCTTGATGATTTTAACTTCCAAAGTCTCGCCCAAAGAAATTACGTCGGACGGGTGCTTAATTCTTTGCCAAGAAATTTCCGAAATCGGGAGCAATCCGTCAATACCGTTGATGTCGATGAATGCACCAAAGTCTGCAATTCTTACGACTTCGCCTTTAACAACCATATCTTCCTCAAGGGTCGCAAGAATGTTGTCGACAACCTGATCTCTTTGTTCCGCAACGGCAAGTCTTTGAGAAAGTATAAGTTTGTTTTTCTTAGGATCAGCTTCCAAAACCTTAACTTCGATTTTGGTGTCAATCAAACCGTCAAACGGAGTACCTGTTCTCAGTTGAGAAGAAGGGATGAAACCTTTCAAATCGGCAACGTCAACAAGAACACCGCCTTTAACCGCAGAAATAACTTTAGCCAAAATGATGTCGCCTTGAACTTTTGCGTCGTTGAGTTGAGCCCAAGCCTGAGCGTACACCAATCTCTTCAAAGAAAGCACCATTCCGTCATCGTCGTTTTCTTCTCTCAATACGTAGAACTCTCTTTCTTCGCCGATAGCAAGCTCAACGTTTTCTTCCTGTGAAGAAGAAACTTCTTTGAACGGTAAAGTTGCTTCCGTTTTAGCACCCTTTACGCTTACAAGGTAGCTTTCCTTGTCTTTCTTTACGATTGTGCCTACAACGATGTCGGCAACGGTTGATTTTTTTGAAAAACTTTCTTCCAATAGTCTTTCAAATTCGTCCATGTTTGTTTTTTCCAATGTTTGCATTTGTATTTTTCTCCTTTTTTAATATATTTTATCTGTTTTATCGTAACTTTTCCAAAACTTTTTCGATAACGTTTTGCGGAGTGGAAGCTCCTGCGGTAATCGAAATTTTCTTTGCCGAAGAAATTTCTTCTTTGTACAAATCCAATTCCCCGTCGTTTTCAATATGGATTGTTTTTGTAATACTTTTCAGAATTTCGGCAAGGTGGGAGGTGTTGGCACTTTTCTTTGAGCCGACAACCACCATTAAATCACTTTCCTTCGCAAGCTCCTTTGCCTCGGACTGACGCATGGCGGTACTTTGGCAAATAGTATTTGCGATATGCAACTCTTTTGAAATCGAGGTCAGGTAAGACACCACGGAATTTAGTGCCGAAAGCATTTGGGTCGTCTGTACGACCACCCCGACCCGCTTGTGGGCTTTAATTTCTTTTTCGTAATTTTTTAACTGCTCAGCGGAAACCGCAACGACAACTTTGTCCGTCCAGAGTTTTGCGTTTGCCTTAATCCCGATGACTTCCGGGTGTTCGGACTTGCCGACGATTACGACGTAATAGCCGTCTTTTGCAAGTTCAACCGCTTTTTGCTGAACTTTTTTCACGTCGGGGCAGGTCAAATCCACGAGAGAAAACCCCGCTTTTTGGATTTTTTCGATAACTTCGGGGCTTTCGCCATGACTTCTGACAACACAAATCCCTTCGCCGTGTTCGGGAATTTCGTTGATAGTCTTAATCCCGAGCTGTTCAAGCTCGTTAATGACGTCTGTGTTGTGGATAAGCTCTCCGAGAACGAAAACTTTTTTGTCGGGATTCTCGGCTTTAAGTTTTTTGGCGGTTTCGACGGCACGCTTGACTCCGTAACAAAATCCCGCAAATTTAGCAAGTTTAATTTCTTTTGACAATTTTAGGTTTTAATCACTTTCTAATTGAACTCGCGAAGAAAATCTTCGCTGTATGTCCATTAAACCATAAAAAGAATAAAAATCAATACTTATAGCCGCAGTATAATATCGGATATAATAACAGAGAATTTAAATCCTCCCTCTATTTTTCCCCGTCTGTAACAAACCCTACTTTAGTCGGTTTAGTCCTATCCATAAGCAGTCCGATTGCTTCGTAGATTTTGGCAAGATGCCTACGAGTTTCTTCGCTGTCTCTCTTGTTGTCTTCACAGTGTTCCATAAAATAATGTTCAAGCTCTGAAAGTCGTCTTGTCAATTCTTTATTCTCCAGAGCAAATTGTTTGACTTGAACAAATGTTCTCATTATTTGGATATTGATTGCAATAGCACGTTCTGACTTTAACACACTTGACAACATTGAAATACCCTGTTCCGTAAAAGCGTAAGGCATAAATCTTCTTCCACCATGCTGCCCTCTTGATATTCCAAAATGGAATATCAAGTTTTCCCATTCCTCTTTTGTCAGTTGAAACATAAAATCCTCAGGAAATCGTTGGATATTCCTCTTAACAGCTTTATTCAAGTTAAAGGTTTCTACTCCG
>CAMAML010000025.1 GCA_945836835.1 uncultured cyanobacterium
TCACTGACTTTCTGTTTCTATTTAACCAAAAACAAAATCGATATGCAGGGGAGGGGAAAAGAAAGGAAAGGGGGGAGAAAAAAGCCCTCGATAATCATCAAGGGCTTTTGTTTTTTCTCTTTTTAAATTTCTTTTTTTTTTAAGAAATTCTTCCCGGAACGACAACTCCGCCCTTCAAATTTTTCTTGTAAAATTCTACGTGCGGTTGAAGTACGCTGTCGAGAACTTCAGGAAGTTGTTTGCCCGTCATAACTGCCATAACTATTTCCTGATAAACTGTTGCGTAAGCTCTAATCATAGACATAGCCCCCGCAGCCTCAGGGGTTAAGCCCATTTTTGACGTTTCGACCTCTTCTTTAAAGAACGCACCGGTTACGGTGTAAGCCTTTGTAAGTGCTTCGATGTAAGCCTTGGCGTTCTCGGAGCAAGCCCCGTTGTCTGACGGAACGGTAAGTGCAAAGACGAGCTTGTTTGCAGGGTTAAAGTGAGCTTCCGCACTGTGGTGCATAGCGTCCGGCACTTTTGCAACCTGTTTAAGCGTGTCTTTTACCGATTCGTTTTGCATTTGAGCATGCCAGTAAACCGTGTTTTCAAACATTGAACCCATATACTGGTGAACGGATGCGTCGATCCCGTTCAATTTTGCATCAGCCCAGAAGATACCTTCTTTCAAAGCGTCGTTAACGTCGAGGTCGCTCGAGAGTGCAACTTCCGAAACTTCTTGAGCGGATTTGAGCATCGCAATCATATCGGATTTTGGCATGCCGGCCCAAATAAGCGTAAATAATGCGTGATCGTCAAACGCGGAAAATCTTCCGCCCACATCGTCGTGGATGAACAAATCGCCCAACCAGCCTTGTGAATTTGAAGTTCTTCTGAGTTCGCTTTTTTCGCTGTTAGCATCGGTTACTGCGATAAAGTGTTTTGCTGCCGATTTTTCAGCCTCTTCAACCGATTGCCCTTTTGAAACGTATGCGTCAACGAGCATTTTTTGTACTCTTAAAAATCCGTCTTTTGTTTCAAAGGTTGAACCGGATTTTGAAGCTATCATAAAGTTTGAAGAGGTAACATCACCCAGGCGGAACAAAAATCTGTTCAAACTTACGGAGTCAACGTCCGAATAAAAATCTACGACATCGTGGCAAACGTTCAATCCGTTTATGCCGAGCATATGCTCAACGGTATGTTTAGAACCGCCGATACCCAAAACGCTTAATTTTTTAACGCCCGTTTGAGCCTTGAAACTTTCAACCATCGAATAGAGAGCATCCACTCTTTCAAGTTGTTTTGAAGGGAGGCTTACCCAGTTCAGAAAATGACCGGGCTTGTTTGCTCTTGAAGATAATTCATTAACGAATTCGGAAACTTTTGAAGAATATTTTGAAAAGTCTACGCCCGAAAAACTTGTTTTTACACTTTTAATTTTAGTCAACATTATTTTCTCCTTTGTAGTGCTTTGACAATAGTATTTTAATATAAACATGAAAAATTTACCGCAATTTTTCGAGTATTCGTAAATACTCTTTTTGCGATTCGTAAACCATTTCCGATATAAATTTTATGAACGGAGTGAAATTTTCTCTGTTTGTTGCCTGCAATGCTCTTATGTAATCCGCACGAACAATGGGCGGAATGATTGTGATATTATAACCACACTGAAGTAAGGCTAAATTCATTAACAACCTTGCCACCCTGCCGTTTCCGTCAACGAACGGATGAATGTTTACAAACTTTGCATGAAGCATAGCGGCAAACTTTACGGGATGAAAATCTTTTCTCATTGTTGTCAATTCTTCAACAAGCGATTTCATTTTTTCGTTAAGTTCGGACGGTTTGGGGAACTCGATTTCCGCTCCCGTTACAATAACCGATTTCTTTCTGTATACTCCGGCATTTTCACAATCTATTTTGGAATAGAAAAGTTTATGCAAAAATTTAATATCTTCTTCCGTTATCGTTTCTTTTCGAGCAAGTGAAAGCAACTCGGAAAAAGCGTTTGAATGCCCCAATGTTTCAAGGTGATCTTTCATTGGTTTGCCGTGGACGGTCAAGCCGTCCTCTATGACTACTTTTGTTTCAACCAAATCCAATGTATTCCCTTCAAGTGCGTTTGAAGAATACGTCAAACCTATCCTGTAATAGTCTTGGATTTGTTTTAATTTTTCTTCGTCAAGCGGTCTGAATGTGTCAATTTGAGATTTTAATTCATCTATTTTATTAAACATATTGTTCGCCTTTTTTCCAATTATACCACAACAAAAGAATTATTTCCTCTCAAACACTACGAACCTGAAACCTTTGTCGAGGTTATAAGTCATGGTGTAATTTTTAGCCAAATAATCGCAAAATTCAAACGCATAATTTGAACAGATATATTCAACTCCGTATTCTTTCATATTTTGGTTTGAAAGCACGATAACTTCGGGCTTATGTTTTTCAACCGCATCTATAAAAGCTTTTTCTCCAAAACTTTCCGCATACAGCGGCAGGAACGAGTTAAAATATCCGTCACCGTCTACATTGGAAAGAAAATTAACCGTCAAGCCTTCGGGATAAATATATGCGGTTTTAATCTCGTTTTCTCTTAAAATTTTGATAAGCCCGTTTGTCACTTCGGCGTTGTTTTGGTGGGTGTAGATTACCCCTTTTTCGGTTACAATCGGGCTGTTCAGCTTAACCCTTTCGATAAATGCGTTCCCAAAAAAGTTCAGCCCGACGGCAACAAGCCCTACTGCAAAAACTTTCTCGTATTTTTTGTCGATTAAACTGAACAGAAGTACAAGTCCTGCCGTCAAAATCGTCGGAAGAACATATACCCCGTAATTCATCGGCAGCATTACCCAAAAACTCTTTGCACAAACGCTTAACGCCCCAAGCGTAAGGATTACCGCTTTTGAGCCGATTTTCGCCTGCTTCCCCCCGATAATCAAAAGGATTATCGCAAGTGGTGCAATAAACATAAATACCGGCGGGGATGTCAGGATTAAGGTTATAAACGCAAAAAATCCGACCGTAATATACCCGAGAACTTTATTTTTTTCTGTTAATTTTGCCCCGAGCATAAGCCCCGCAAATCCTATTCCTGTTCTAAGAAGGTTAATCAGCCAGAGCAAAATAGCCGTTGGGCTAAAATATATCCCCTGAACCTTGTAAAAATACGTCAAACTTTTTGAAGAAATTACGTGCTTGATGTCCGTTGCGGCGGTTATAATATCATTTAGCCGTAAACCTTGCAATACCAAAACGATAAACAAAACAACAGGCACGAGCATAAGGCAGGTCAAAGAGTTTAGAATGACCCGCTTGTTTTTAGTCTTAAGCGCAACCGCCAAAACCAAAATCCCGTACAAAAAGAAATCATACTTGTTTGCGATACAAATCCCGTACAAAAGCGACGAAAGATAGAGCCAATGTGGCGAATTTGTTTCTTTGAATTTCACCAAAAACAGGAGCGAATAAATAAATGCAACCGTCCCATAGAGCATTGCAAAACTGTACGGCAGAGTGAAATTAAACAAATGTGTTGCACAAACACCCGTCATAACGGCAAAAGCTCCGAGCGCAAAGCTCAAACCTTCGGACAAAAATTTCTTTGCAAGCAAATAAATTCCGCTCACAATCCCGAATGCGCAAACGCACCCTGACAGGTACAGGGTTAAAATGTTTGGCGAAATAGTCTTATACAAAACAGCGTTCCACAAATACGAAAACGGACCGTAAATGTTAAACAAATCCCTGTATAAAACATCTCCCCTCAAAATCCTTTCGGGATAATAGATTTCCCGCCCGATGTCGAGCAGGGTATTGGAGTAGTGTCCGCAAAAAATATAAAGCCCGACACCGCACAAAACCCATAATAAAATCAAGTTTTTATTTCTAATGATAAAGTTTTTCATAATCCATTTGTAACAAATTTTCATAATTAAGGCAATTTTTACACAAAACTAAACTTTATATAAATATAAAGGTTGGTGGAAAATTATGCTTGATCCGAATATTACAATGAATTTAGATCATTTGGCAAATTTAGGCGTGCTGGACTATGACGCCGCTGCTCATATTGCGGGCAGTGCGCCAAGATACGTCGGCAACCCGAATAACCCGTTTCTTCAACCGACGGTATACACCCCGCTTGACGGAAAACTTTTTACCCCCGATACCGACACCTTCAACGGGAAATCGCTTTACGACAAGGAAAATAAAACCCCTATGTGGAAGAAAATTCTTTTCGGGGCGGTTGCTATTGCGAGTTTGTGTGCGATTGTCCCGATGATTAAAAACTTTAAGTTTGCAAACTTGCTCACCCCGTTTAAATGGCTTGGCGGAAAAGCAAAAGGTGGCATGTCGAGAGCTTGGCACGCTACAACGAACTTCTTTAAAAACATCGGAACAAAAATCTCAAATGTGTTTAAGTAGTAGGATTAGTCACCGACACAAAAAGCAGCAGCATTTCCCGCATCCTTATTCCATTTGAACCAATAACTCCCGTTTGAATTATATCCCCTGGCAATTATTTTTACATCAGAAATTTCTTCATTTGAGTAAAAATTTCCATTAAACGGAGTTCCCAAGGCTAGTTGTGTATAACTAAAAATTTTTCCGCATATAACATTTCCTTCGGTGAATAAGTATGAATGTTCTTGGCCCCAGGTTGAGTTTTTAACTGTTTCACAATCTCCAAAAAAATTAGGAGAAAGGAATGATGTCCTTGAGTCAACATCACTAATACCATAAATTGTCCCGGCGTAACTTCCTAACGTTTGAGAGGTTGGTAAATGTAAGCCAAGCTTATCGCAAGCATAAATTGCACCAACCCATTTATCAAGATTTTGTACGGTCATCCTTCCATTACAATATTTAATTCCATGCTTTTGTTTCATCTTGTTACAAATATCTACCCCAACGGCATTATAAGATGAACCTAAATTCGTCGAGCCGAAAAGCGAATTGAGAGTTCTGACATCCGTTCCTATTTTGTTTGGTCCTTTTGAGCCGTTAATATCAAAAATTGCCGAAATACAGTTTGTTGTAGCGTTTGTGACGGATTTACCGTTCTCGACCGACCATGTGTAAGTCTTTGCCTCGTCAAATTCGTTACATGATGGGGAAGGCGAATACACCATTAACATCGGCACTCCGTCCCCTGTCACAATCCCGACTGTTTGTGTCGATTTTGTAGAAAGAGCAAGAGCTTTTAAGGATTGCCCTGTAGTAAGGTCTTTTGGATTGTATGCCGTCAATGTTGTACCCGACCCCGAATATGCATTAATTTCACTTGACGGCCAGCATTTATCAAGCTCGGTGTTGTCGCAAATTTTTGCGATAGTCATGTGTTTTTCCAGTTCGTTTACAAAATCCATGGTTGTATCGTACTGTTTGATTTTACCTAAACTGTTCATCTTATTGGTGGCTTTTGTTAATTTGTATTTAACCGTACGGACTTGTTCTTGACGCACACGGTCTTGAATATTGGTTAAAAGTGTCGGCATGGTTACTGCCGCAACTACGCCGATTACGCCAAGGGTTATGAGAACTTCTGCAAAGGTGAAAGCGTTGTGTTGTTTGATTTTTTTTAAATTCATCATTTATACTCCTTTTTTATTTTATCTTTACCTCTTAATAATATTATACCTCGCATTAAGGTAATATTACCTTAATGCAGGCAATAACTTAACAAAATTTATTACTTTTGTCAAGTGGTTTATAATTATGGAATGAAAGCGAGAAGTCAGATAAAAGCCTTAATAGCCATGAGATGCACGACAATTACGGGGCTTGCCCGTTTGATGAAGGAAAAAACGGGGAAACCCTACACCTTTAAAAGTCTTACGGGGAAGTTGCAACGAGGTTCGCTCTCTCTTGACGAGGCGTATCTTATTGCGGATTTGCTTGATTATAAGCTGGAATTTATTGATAAAAAAGGGTAAGGGGAAGAGCAGTAAAACGAGCGGGCAAAACTTCACGAAGTTTTGCCCGTCCTAATTTTTAAAATCGTTCGCCCGTTTAAGTGTTCGTTTTTTATTCCCTGCTCAAATATCAGTCATTCAGCAGTGACTTGTCGGCGTAGCCGACAAACCTCAAATTCCTGTACACATCATCATAATCAAGCCCGAAGCCGACCACAAATTTGTCGTCTATCTCAAACCCGTAAAAATCAGCGTCAATATCAACTTTTCTAAAAACCTTTTTATCCAAAAGCGAGGTGAATTTTACGGATTTTACGTTAAAGTTTGTGTTGATAAAATCTGTCAGGAATTTAGCCGTAATGCCCGTATCGATAATATCTTCAACGAGCAGGACGTTTTTGCCGTTCAGATCGGGCAGTTTAATCTCTACGGCATTTACTTTTCCGCTCGTAACCGTCGAATGTCCGTAACTCGAAAGTCTGATAAATTCCATATGAACAGGCATATTTAAATGTTTGACAAGTTCCGTCATATACATGACCGCCCCCTTTAAAACGCACACGACATAGACTTCTTCGCCGTTATAAAACTTGTTCATCTCATCCGCAAGCTCTTTTATTCTACTCTGAATTTGTTCTTCGCTAAATAAAACCTTGATGTCCGACAAATTTACTTTCATTGAGTTCTCTCCTTATTTTTCTTGATTAATCTTAAAACATGGGTTGCTCTGTTTTTTACCCGAATTTTTTCGCTCATTCCGACGCCGGCCGCCCAAAGGACTTCCCAACCTTTTGTAATCAACGGAATTTCATCTTTTTTATACGACGGAATTTTTTTCTCGTTAAAATATTTTTTCAACTTTTGCCGTCCCTTCATCCCGAACGGTTGGATAACGTCCCCCGCCCTTCGGGTTCTGAGGGTAAAATCTATCCCGTCAAGCTCGACATATGCAATTTTTTCACTGTCTTTTGGGAATTTTTCGGGCGTTACAGCCGATTTTTCGGTGGCAGAAGCCGTTTTTTCGATTACAAAAATTTTGTCCCCAAACCCCCAACTTCCTTCGCTCGTGATTTTTATCTCTTCTAAATTCTTGGCTGAATTTTTTATAACGTCAAAAAACTTGTCGTTTACGAACAAGTCCGTCCCTTTGGTGATTGAGTACGTTTTGCCCGATTTTGAAGAAGAATTTTCTTTTATAAAATTTATGATGTCGTCAATTTTTTTTCGGTCATACTCGGGGGCAAATTCCGTGAGCATTTTTTTTATAATTCGAGATTGAATTGAATACGGCAAACCGCAAAACCCTTGAGTTTCACCTGTCTCATTTTCTTTAAGGCAATTTTCAAAGTATTCAAAATCTTTTTTCGCTAAATCAGACAAAGAATTTATTGCACAAACCACATCGGGGTTAATTTCTTTTAGCAGGGGTAAAACTTTTTTTCTGATTAAATTTCGCTTATATTTTGTGTCCTCATTTGAGCTGTCATTGTTCGGAGTTAAGCCGTTTTGCCTGCAATACTCTTCAATATCTGCTCTTGATACGGTAAGTAATGGTCTAAAAAAAATCCCCCGAACCTCGGGTATCCCGCAAAGCCCGTCTAAGCCAGTCCCTTTTGCGAGCCGATAAATAAGGGTTTCGGCATTATCATCCGCATTGTGTGCAGTCAAAACCGCTTTTGCCCCAAAATTTTCATAACATTTTTCAAAAAAAGCGTATCTTGCTTTTCGCCCCTCGTTTTCGGTTTTTGGGGTATTGTCGGGCAGGAGTTCGGAGTAAAATTTTATCCCGAAATTATTGCAAAACTTCCTGCAATTTTCTTCTTCCCTCCAGCTCTCTTCCCCTCGCCAGTTGTGGTTGAGGTGGATTGCGATGACGTTTTTTTGCCCGTTTGAAACCAGTACGTGCAACAAACACATTGAGTCAAACCCGCCCGAAAACGCTACCAAAATCGGACGTTCATCCGACAATAACCGGCTTTTCATAAAAGACATTACGTTTTCAACGACATTAATCATTGTTTGAAAACTTTTTAACCCCTTCTTTAATTTCGACCGTATCGACGCCCAAACGCTCTAATGCCTTAATCGCAATAGAGGTCGGCTCGGTTGTCAACGCAAGCAACATATGAGCGGAGTCTATTCTGGATTTATGTTCGGTTTTAGCCAAAGTCCACGCCTTTTCAAGCACTCTCTTTGCCCTTTCCGTAAAGACGATTTCCTTATCGTAATACTCGTTTCCAAATCCGATTAGCTCCTCAACAACTTTTCTTGCATCCCTCATCGTAATCTCTAATTCAGTTAAGACTTGACCGCCGACACCCGTACCTTCGCCTAAAATCCCGAGCAAAAACATTTCCGTTCCGACGACATTACGCCCAAGCCTTCTTGCCTCTTCTTTTGCAAGTCGCAAAATCGTCAGAGCTTCCGGCTTTTGCTTTTCGATAGGCTTAATAATGCTGTGTGCCAAGTCGGTCTCGTTTATATGAAAATCTTTTATGACGTCATACGCAACCCCCTTTTTTGTTTTTAGGATTGCCAAAATTATATGTTCCGGCAAAACTACCGAAGACCCCAGTTCTTTTGCGGTTTGCAGGGCAAGGTTCATCATCAAAAATGCGTTTGGGGTGAAGATGATTTGTCTACCCTCATACTCTGATTTTCTCGATTGAATTTGGGTTAATTTTTCGTCAAACTCTTTTGCGGTAATCCCGTTTTGTGCCATTATTTTTGAAAGCTGAGAGTTTTCATCTTCCAAAATCGAAGAGATAATCTGCTCCGTTCCGAGGATTTCGTAGTTTGAGGCGGAAAGCTTTGCAACCGCCCTTTCAAAGACTTTTTTAGACTCTTCGCTGTCCGATAAAAGCGCGTCGGTTTCTCGGCTTTTGTTCGATTTTATCCTTGAATTGTCGTCAACTTCAGGGTGGAAGTGTTTTGTCTTTTTTTGAACGATTTTTTGTAACAAAGCCCCCGATCTTTCCACGTCAAACCCAAGTTTTTGGAGTGCGTAAACGTTATTTGAATGTTTATCGTGGATTACCGACAGAAAAAGATGTTCGTATAAAATCGTCGGGTTACCCGATTTTTGTGCTAAGTCCAAGGTGTCTTTGAGCAGAATTTTTACGTGATGCGAAAAATTTGGAGGCGGACAGTCTGATTTTGAAGGTTTTACCTCGATAACTTCCGTGATAACTTTATATAGATTTTCGTAAGTTACGTTGTACATTCTGAAAATCTTTAAAGATACCCCACGAGCTTCCGCAACAAGCGCAAGCAAAAGGTGTTCGGACTGAACCTTGTCCGAGTTCATCCCGTGTGCTATTTCCTGTGCTTTAGTGACAACATTTATCGCTTTTTCGGTAAAACGTTCAAACAACTTGACTATTCCTCTTCATCTTCTTCGTCCATACTTTCAATATATTCCGCAACCTTGTTGAACTCATCGTCGCTGTCGATTGTTTCAAAGATGTATTCTTCGCCGTCTTGGGTTAATCTCATAATAACGAGTTCCCCTTCTTCGCTGTCTTGATCGTCATCGTCGTCAATCGGCAAGAGAAGTGCGTATTCCTGTTCTTCAAGTTCTATGATGTCATAAAGTTCAAAAGAGACAACGTTTCCGTCCTCATCGACCGTTTCCACAATTCTGTTTTCTTCGTTTTCCATTTTTTCCTCTTTTCTGTTTTCTTTGTTCGTAAACTTTTTATTTTAACCTTGCAAGGTACTGTTCAAGAATAATACAGGCACTTTCGACATCGACCAGCCCTTTATCTTTTTTGAAATCTATCTTTTTTGCCCTGAGGTTTTCTTCGGCGGTGTCCGACGTAAGCCTTTCGTCTTCAAACGTGATGTCAAAGCCTTCGATTTTGTTTGCAAATTCGACACAATTATCCGCCTGAAACCCTTTTGTACCGTCCATATTAATCGGTAACCCGACGATGATTTTTTCAACACGGTTTTCTTTTGCGATTTTGAGAATTTTGTCGACGGCTTCCTTGTCCGAGGTTCGGTTGATGTAGGAATGCCCGTTTGCAATTACGTGCAAAAAGTCACTAATTGCAATTCCTATCCGTTTTGTACCTACATCAAGTGCCATTATCTTATACATTGTTCACCCATTTGTTCTCTATGGACAGAATAATATCATCAAGTTGGCGAGTTGTAAATTTATTTTGGTTATATTCCGTATTATATTTTAACGAAAAGTAATATTCGTAAACGGATTTTCTCAAAATCATCTTCAAAAACTCGTCATAGACCGCTTTTTGGTGATAAATCGAGTAAAGAATATTTGCAACTTCGTCGTCCCTGTCGGCGTGTTTCATATATGAAGTTACAAGTAATCGTTCTTTCCAAACGTTATACTCGTCGGTGTAGAAGACTTTGGTTAAATATTCGTCAATCATCCCGTCAATGTCGAAATTTTCATCAAGAATTTCAACGTCCAAAATTTCTAAGAAAGCCT
>CAMAML010000026.1 GCA_945836835.1 uncultured cyanobacterium
TGTCCGAATTTATGGAAAAACATTCAACCGCAAAACTTATCGGTTCTCCTCCGGGGTATGTCGGCTATGACGACGGCGGACATTTGACAGAGTTAGTGAGGAAAAAGCCTTATTCGGTCGTGCTTTTTGACGAAATCGAAAAAGCTCATCCGGATGTGTTCAATATTATGTTGCAAATCCTTGACGACGGTCGTTTGACCGACTCTAAGGGACGTCAGATTAACTTCAAAAACACGATTATCATTATGACGTCAAACGTCGGGGCAAGCATGATTACGACGACTTCCCGACTCGGGTTCTCGACGGCTGAGGACGAGTCAAAAGACAAGTACGAAAAACTTAAAGATACGGTAACAGAAGAGATGAAAAAGGCGTTCCGCCCTGAATTTTTGAACCGTATTGACGAAACTATCGTGTTTGCTCACCTTCAAAAAGAAGAAATCAGACAGATTGTCGACTTGATGTTGAAAGATTTGTTCAAACGGCTTGACGAAAGAGAGCTGAAGGTTGACGTTACAGACGAGGTTAAGGATCACCTTGCGGATGCGGGATATTCCGAGGCTTACGGTGCAAGACCTTTGAGAAGGTTAATACAACGCAAGATTGAAGATATGCTTGCGGAAGAAATACTCTCGGGTAAGTACGTTGCGGGCGATACGATTAAGTTGGTACTGACTGACGGCAAGATTACGTGCGAAAAGTGTGCAAAACGCAGAGGGCGTGCGAAATCGGCGGAGCCGACAATCGTTGAAGAAGTGACTAATTAAAAAGCATAGCCTAATTCAAGAGGTTTGATTTATCAAGTGTTGAATGTGTCGGGTGAAATCATCCGACACATTTGTTATTTTTGATGTCTGAGTTTCCAAAAAATCCCGAACAATTTGCCAAACTAGTCCGTAATGGCTTTAATGATTTTGTAAACCTCGCCGATTTTTTGCGGATGAGACTTCAACATGGCGTTAATTTCCGCAAGCAAATCGCCAGGAGCCTGTAAATGTTCCACGGAAAAAATTTCGACAAACGAGCTGTCCAAAACTTTGAGAATTTTTTCCAAATTTTGAATGGAAGGATAATTGTATCCGTTTTCGATGTTGCTAATCGAATTTGAGGTCTCAAACCCGACAAGTTCCGCAAGGGTTTCTTGCTTCAGCCCTCGCCGTTTCCGCAATTCTCTCAACCTTTTACCAAGCAATTTTTTTGTAATAAGTTCATCCATAGCTACATAATAATAAAAAACCGAAATTATATACACATAATTTTTCTGTAATTTTTGTAAAAATCACATCTTGACTAATACTATATATAATGTTATTATATTTTTGTAAAAATTCACAGTAGTCACAGGCTACCCTTGAGTGGAGACGGCGGGACACAAGGTTCTCCAAACCTCGATACAGATAATACAATAAAAAAGGAGCAATAAATGACTAAAAACTTTAAATCAGCCTTCACTTTAGCAGAAGTTCTAATCACCCTCGGAGTAATCGGCGTAGTGGCCGCGGTAACAATGCCGACGTTAATTAAAAACTATCAGAAAAAAGAAACCGTTACAAAGTTAAAAAGAGCTTATGCGGAAATTCAACAGGTAATAAGGATGTCGGAAGCAGAGCATGGCGAGATGAGCGGTTGGGGGGTTCCAAGTACGGCAGAAACTTCGGAGAGGTATCGATTTTTGGAAGAATATATTGTCAAATATTTCAAGCCGTTTAAAAAGTGTGTACCCGCAAGCGAAGAATGTTTTAATGCTCAAAAATATTTGAATGGGCGAGTTTTTACGGCTAATGCCAACGAAGACCACGTATCGTTTATTTCTACAAATGGTATCTCCTATCATACTTGGATTCACGGTTCCGGCAACGGCGGGTGGTTATATGTTGATTTGGATGGACCAAATAGAGGCGAAAATGCATTTGGAAAAGATATTTTTGCTTTTATTATGCAGTTTGACAAATCCTTTGAAATTAATGGGGATCCGGCAAAAGTTGTGGTTGAAAAAGTTGGCATTTTGCCATTTGGAATAGGGTTAAAACGGCAACTTAGCAGGGATGAACTAATATCGGTTGATACCGAGTATACCGGATTAAACGGGAAAACTTGCTCTAAAGAATATTCGGGAGAACTTTGCGGAGCATTGATAATAACTGACGGCTGGGAAATTAAGGACGATTATCCTTGGTAAAGAAAACCGAACATGTCAAAATAAGGATTATAACTCCTAAATAAAAATTACGTAACCCGCTTGTAATTTTTGTTTGTTTTTCATAAAATTTAAGTATGGATATTAAAAGAATTAAATCGGAAAAATTTGAAATCGGCGGGGACAAGTTGACCGTGCTTGCGGGACCTTGTGCCATCGAGAGCATGGAAATTCTCGACGAAACCGCCAAAACGCTAAAAGAGATTACAACAAAACTCGGGATAAATTTCGTGTTTAAATCCTCGTTTGACAAGGCTAACCGCTCGTCATTGAGTTCGTACCGAGGTCCCGGCATGGAAAAAGGGCTTGAAATGCTTGCTCAAATTAAGTCAAAATACGACATCCCGATTGTGACGGATATTCACACGCCGGATCAGGCAAAACCCGTTGCGGAAGTTGCGGATATTTTGCAAATCCCGGCTTTCCTTTGTAGGCAAACGGATTTGCTTGTGGCGGCCGCTCGTACGGGGAAAATCGTCAACATCAAAAAAGGTCAGTTTCTTGCACCCGAGCAAATGGGACCTTTGGTCAAAAAAGTTGAAGAAAGCGGAAATTCAAACATCATGCTAACCGACAGAGGCACGAGTTTCGGGTACAATAACCTTGTCGTAGATTTTAGGGGTATTCCTATTATGCGGTCGTTCGGGTACCCTGTCGTGTTTGACGCAACCCACAGCGTTCAGCTCCCGGGGGCAAACGGAACTTGTTCGGGCGGGGACAGAAGGTTTGTGCCGACTTTGGCAAAAGCTGCCATGGCGGTCGGGGCAGACGTTTTGTTCTTTGAAATTCATCCCGAACCCGATAAAGCACTCTGTGACGGTGCAAATATGCTTTCTCTCACCGATACGGAAGCAGTTTTCAAGACTTGCAAAGATATTTTTGAACTCGTGAGGAAGTAGTTTGGCGTTATGAAGATGAAAACTTATCAGGCAGGTCCTCTTGAGGCAAATAATTATCTTTTGTGGGATGAAGAAACAAAACAGGCGGTCTTGATTGATTGTTCGGACTTCACACAAGAATTGGAAGAAGATATTAAGACTTTAGGCTTAAAGTTGGAATATATTTTGCTTACCCATGGGCATTTTGATCATGTTCTCGGTGTTAACGAAACCGCAAAGGCATTAGGGGCAAAAGTCGGAGGACACAAAGACGATTTGCCGTTGTTGGAAAATATTAACGAGTTTTCGGCGTTTGTGGATTTTCCGCAAACTACTCCGCCAAAAGTTGATTTTTACGTCAAAGACGGCGACGAGATTGAGTTTGGCAAAAATCGGATTAAAGTTTTTCATACCGCAGGGCATACCGAGGGCGGGATTTGTTATTTGGTTAACGGCGAAAAACTTTTCAGCGGAGACACCCTTTTTAGAGGTTCGTACGGCAGAACCGACTTGTTCGGCGGAAATTTTGACAAAATTTATTCAAGCATTAACGAGGTTTTGTTCAAATTGGACGACAAAACCGAGGTCTACCCCGGGCATGGCGAAAGTTCCACAATCGGGTTTGAGAAAAAGTATAACGAAATTAACAACAGATAAGAGGCGATATAATGAAGGCACAGTTAGAAAAAATTTATTCGGACGCACAAAGTGATATAGCAAAATCCACATCAATAAACGATTTGGACGAAGTAAGAGCAAAATATTTGAGCCGTAAAGGAGAGTTTAACGAAATAAAAAAGAACCTCAAAAACCTTTCTGACGAAGACAAAAGAACGGTCGGAGCTTTGGCAAACGAGATTACGAAGAATTTGGAGCTGGCACTGAAGGCAAAGCACGATGAGTTTTACCAAACAGAATTAAATGCAAAACTCCAAAAAGAAAGAATTGATATAAGTTTACCGGGGCAGTTCACCCCTCGGGGCAAGGTTCATCCGCTAACCGCAACGACGAACGAGATTGTGTCGATTTTGCAGAGCCTCGGGTTTTCGGTCGTGAAAAACGAAAATTCGCCCGAAGTCGAAACGGAATACTTTAACTTTGACATGTTAAATATCCCGTCTGACCACCCTGCACGTGACGTTCAAGACACTTTCTTTACGAAACTAGCACCGAACGTTGTCTTGAGAAGCCAAACCTCGGGAGCTCAAATCCACGTAATGGAAGAGCAAAAACCTCCGATTAGGGTAATTTCTCCGGGGCGGGTTTACAGAAACGAAAACATTAACGCACGTAAAAACAATTTTTTCCACCAAATTGAGGGGTTGTACGTCGATAAAAACATTACCTTCGGGGATTTGAAGGGTGTTTTGAACGAGTTTATCAGGATTTATTTTGGAGCAAGCCGTCCGACGAGGTTCAGAAGCAGTTTCTTCCCGTTCACGGAACCGTCTGCCGAGGTTGACGTTCAGTGCATAATGTGCGGAGGAAAAGGTTGTAAAACCTGCTCGGGAACGGGTTGGTTGGAAATACTCGGTGCAGGCATGGTTGATCCGAATGTGCTTAAAGGCGTCGGAATTGACCCTGAAGTTTATACAGGCTTTGCGTTCGGTATGGGGGTTGAACGACTTGCCATGCTGAAGTACGCAATCGACGACATCCGCCTGTTCTTCAACAATGACGTAAGGTTTTTGAAACAGTTTTGATTATTAGTGACTAACAGGGATTATGTAGCGAGTAGCCTTAAAGCCTTTTTCCGGCAACATCTTCAACGTTCAGGTGTTGTTGTTGAGTGACGGAACAAAAAATGTTCCAATAAAATTATGATATATGAGAAAGATGCAGACGGAAAACCAATCAAAACCATACATATGTTTGCAGGTATTATTAGAAATTTGTTACAATTTCTTAATATTAGGCAATTTGGGCGGGCGGAAAACGTTTATTAATATGTAAGGGAAAATTGAATATTAAAGAAAACGGAGTTTTCACGCGGATATGAAAAAGTTGTTTCGCCCGCAGGTCAATCTCTTCGGGTAAACGAATTTCTCCTTTCTCTTTTTTATAAAATCCCTTAAAAATTTTATCCCTCAAAGTTTGACAAATTTACTTTGAGGGTTTTTCTTTTATCTTAACTGATAAATCCGTTTTGTCCCGTTCGGCACTCTCTGCATCACCACACATTAAAAACACCACCAAACCTCAAACTTCACAACTATAAAGGCTAGTCGATATTCACGGGTTCTCTTTGTATCTTGGAAATCGCCTCTCGTGCAATAAACGCAAGTGCTTCAGGCATATTTGAAATCGTCGTGAACTGTCTCAAAACGTCCACAACCCGCTTGAAGGCTCTGACAATATCGCCTTCACCCATATCAATCTGCCCCGCTATATCTTCCCACTCGGAGCCCTCCACCCAAAGTTCAATCAGAGAGCTGAAATAAGGGTTTATGTAACAAGGTGCTTCCACTAAATGATAACTCTGTGTCCGCTCGACTTTCCGTTTTATGTTCCTTATATGGTTCAAAGTTTTTCTGACGGGTTCGGAGAACGGTATATACGGAATTTCCACCCGCAAATCCTCCGTCGTTATCGCACAAACCACCGCTGCCAACTGTGACGGGGTCAAATTTTCCAAAATATGTGAATTAATAATTTCCGCAAGGTAAAGTTCGTTTTCCGTCCTCAGTTGTGCCGTCATTATGCCCTGTTCCGTCGGGTAATCGTCTTTCAAGTACCCAAACTCGGACAGAACTGCCCGATGCGACAAAAATTTGTTCCAAAAAATATCTTTTTCACGCTCAATATCTTTTTCCAAACGGGTTTTCTTTGTAACAAGTCGCCTTATAACCTCGATACTTTTGGAATGTTTTTTATATTTGTTGCACGTGTCGCAGTCAAAAGCGTGCATTTTTGCAAGCATTTGTTTCGTTTCCCGCCCAAACTGAACGGCTTCCGGCGGGAGCGGTCTGTTTTTGTTTTTTTCCTGTTTGCAAATCTTTTTGTAAGTTTGCCTGTTCTGAACGTAAATTGTGCGAACCTTGTCGTACTCTTTCATCACCTCGTCACCGTGGCGGTGCGGGCAGGTAAACTCTCTTGAGCGAATTTCTTCGTCATAAGCCTGCATTGTCGCAAGCAGGGGTTGCAATCTTGCCCCCGACGAAAAATATCCGAAACTTTTCAGGATAAGTTCTTTTGCCTCATCCAAAGAGAACCGTTGCAAGAGGTTCAAGACCATCGAATAGCTTGGCGAAAAACGGCTTTCCAACGGGTTTGAACCGCTTTTTACAAGGTTTCCGACCTCTTCGGGTGTTTGAAACATTGTACCGACTATCGTTACGTAACCGACTTCGTCCATCCCTCGGCGTCCCGCACGTCCCGACATTTGTAAAAACTCGTTTGCCGTAAGCAATCTGTGTCCGCTGTCCGATCTTTTGCTCATCGAGCTTATGACGGTTGAGCGAGCCGGCATGTTTATCCCTGCTGCAAGCGTTTCGGTTGCAAAAACGACTTTTATCAAACCTTTTTGGAAAAGTTTTTCCACAAGGTTTTTCCATGCCGGCAACAAGCCCGCATGATGTGATGCCACCCCTTGAAGCAGGTATTCAATATGCTTGTTTGCGTAAAGGTGCGGGTTTTCGGCGATGTATTCGTCCACGAACTCTCGGATTTCCTGCTGTTCTTGCCGTGTCACAAGCTCTAAATTAGCACACTTTTCCATTTGCTCGTCGCATTTTTTTCTTGAAAAAGTGAAATAAATTGCGGGCAACATGTCTTGGGCTGCTAAATTTCTCACGACGTCTTTTACGAAGGATTTCTGTTTTTTGCCCCTGTTGCCCCAAACCTTCTTTTCCGCTTTAATCTTCCGATTAAGCTGTCCCGTCGGGGTAAAGAGCGGCAAAATTCGGTCGGGTTGCGAGCTGTCAAAATAGAAAAACCTCAGAGGAACGGGTCTAAAGTCGGTGTTAACCAGTTTTGTTTTTGAATGAACCGTGTTAATCCAATCCGTAAGCTCTTGAGCGTTTGCGACCGTTGCAGAAAGTGCTATTATCTGAATATTTGTCGGGCAGTATATTATACTTTCTTCCCAAACAGTTCCCCGTTGCTCGTCGTTCATATAGTGAACCTCGTCCAGCACGACGTAGCGGACTTCTTTGAGGTTGTCGGAAACCGCCCCGAAGTTTGTGCCGTAGAGCATGTTTCTAAAAACTTCCGTTGTCATAATAACGACTTTAGCGTCTCGGTTAATCGAGGTATCGCCCGTGAGCAAGCCGACGTTTTCGGAGCCGTATTTTTCGCTGAAATCGTAATACTTTTGGTTGGAAAGGGCTTTCAGAGGGGTTGTGTAGAATATCCGAACCCCTTGTTCAAGTGCTTTATGGATTGCGTGTTCGGCAATAACCGTTTTCCCTGCACCCGTCGGGGCACATACAACAACGCTTTCACCTGAATTTATACATTCGCACGCCTCTTTTTGGAAGTCGTCTAACTCAAACGGAAACTCGTACATCCTTTATCTAACCCCTTTTCACCCGCTAAACCCGATTAAATGGACAAACCCATCGAGAGGTGTTCTACTTCGTCAGGTTCGGAATATTTTGCTATATATTTTTTCTCAAACGCTTCCGCAACGCATTTTGGCAAATGCAACTTGATATTCTTTCCGCTTTTCAGTGCAATTTCAAGCAAGTGCCAGTTGTGCTGGTAAGTGTTCAACGTGTACGAAGGCAAAATATCGCAGAAATTGTACTTGCTTCCGTTGTAAGAAAAATCCAAAGCGGATGAGTCAACGCTCAAAGAGGTTTGCGGAACAAGTGCAAGCCTTTTTAGGGTGTACTTGAGCGAAAATGCCGAAGAATAGCACAAAAACCCGAACACCAAAAGAGCGACCGCCGCATTAAGGTATACGTGTTGAACCACCCCTGCGTAGTACGCGTATGAAAACGCCATGATTGCGTACACGGCAAGCTCCAGCGTGTACAGGTTAAATACGTCTTTAAATTTTTCTCTTCCAAAATTGTCTACACTCATAATTTTCTCCATTTACTCTTAAACTTATAAACTACCAATTACATTATATTTTATCAAACCCCGTGTATTTTCTCAAGACTTCGGGGATAACAATCGTTCCGTCAGCCTGCTGGAAGTTTTCGATGATTGCCGCAAAAGTTCTTCCGACAGCCAATCCCGAGCCGTTCAGGGTATGGACAAATCTTGTCTTGCCGTCTTTGTCTTTATACCTGATGTTTGCTCTTCTTGCCTGATAATCGCCGAAGTTTGAGCAGCTCGAAATTTCTTTGTACTCGCCGTAAGAAGGCATCCAAACCTCCAAATCCCAGCACTTGTTAGCCGAAAACCCGATGTCGCCCGAGCATAACGCAACCCGTCTGTAAGGAAGGTTAAGCAATTCGAGCATTTTTTCGGCGTCACGGGTTAATTTTTCGTGTTCGTCACGGCTCGTTTCGGGGGTGCAAAGTTTTACGAGTTCAACTTTGTTAAACTGGTGAACCCTTATCAGCCCTCTGGTATCACGCCCCGCAGAACCCGATTCTCGCCTAAAACACGGAGTGTACGCCGTCATGTATTTCGGCAGGTCGGCTTCCGATAAGATTTCGTTTGCGTAAATATTTGTTACGGGAACTTCCGCCGTCGGGATGAGGTACAAATCTTCGTCAACGCATTTGTACATATCTTCCTTAAACTTCGGCAACTGCCCCGTTCCGGTCATTGTTGCGGAGTTTGCCATAAACGGCGGAAGAATTTCTTCATAACTTTGATCTTGTGTATGATAATCGAGGAAAAAGTTTATTATTGCACGCTCAAGTCTTGCACCTTTACCACGATAGAGGATAAAACGACTTTGGGAAAGTTTTACGCCGCGTTCAAAGTCGACGAGATTTTTTTCTTCGCACAAATCCCAGTGAGCTTTATACTCAAAATCAAACTTTGTCGGCTCGCCCCAAGTGTGAACAACGGGGTTGTCCGCATCGGACGTCCCGATCGGAGTGGTTTCGTCGGGCGTGTTCGGGATATGAAGGAGCAAGTCTCTTTGTTTTGTATCAAGCTCGTTTTGCTCGACTTCAAGTTCTTTTATTTTTTCGCCGATTTCTCTGACTTCCGCTTGAACCTTGTCGGTATTTTCGCCCTTCTTCTTCAATTCACCGATAAGTTGAGAGTCTTTTTTTCTTTTTGCTCTCATCTCATCCACCTGAACCTGAAGTTTTCTTCTCTCTTCGTCAATTTGGATAACTTCGTCTATCGAGAGTTCAGGATTTCTTCTCTTCAAAAGCTCGTTTATTTTTTCGGGATTTTCCCGAATAAGTTTAATATCCAGCATTGTAAAAAACCTCTTTCAAATATCCGTTTTATCTGACGACATTATAAAATAAATAAAAGATTTAATCAAGATTTTAACAATCCAAATGGTAAATATTAAGTTTTATTGAAATATTTGACACAACATGTATAATATAATTGTAGGTTAAACGCAGGAAACGGCGAGATGAACTTATTTCAAAAAATCACAAAAAAGCTTTGTCAAAATTCGCAAGCGGAGGGGTATTCTTCACTCCCCGAGCAATTTAGCGGGAATTACGGGGAAAACGATTTTTCAAAGTTGATTTCAAAGCGGGCATTAAAACTTTATGAACGCCAATGTGATATAAAGCGGTTTTCAAAGCTTGTGCTTTCGGATCCCGAGAACCTTTCACACGAAAAAATGGTGGAAGATTTGATAAACTCGGGGGTAAAAGATTATTCCTCGGAGGACGAAATCAACCTTTTGACGACAAACGAACGGCTTATGAAGGATTTGGGGATAATCGGCTAGAAATCGGGCGTGCATGGAGGACGGCACGACGGTTGGTTATGTCTTGATGACGACTTGAAGCAACAAGTCGTTGTGCGTAGGTGATTAAAAATTAGCTGTTTGTATTTTTTTTGAGCGGGGATTTTTTCAAAATCCCCGCTTTGTTATACAACCGAAAAAGTTTCTTATTTGAAAAATTGAAAAAGAAAAACTTTTAAATTCCACTCTCCGTAAACATTTATATTCCTATTAGTGGAATTACGGGGTTTTAGGCATAAATTTTATTGAAAAAGTGGGGGAATATGGTATACTGGGGTATAAGAGAATTTTAATGAGGAAAGAATTTAACTTGGCTGTTTTGGTGATTAAGACGGAAGAATTTAAAAATCGGGCGTGC
>CAMAML010000027.1 GCA_945836835.1 uncultured cyanobacterium
AGATATCAATGGAATAGAAATATGTTAGCACCAATTGAAATAAGAGATAATCTAATTTCCTACAACTATTGTCCGTTTTAGTGGGTGCACTTCAGGTAAACCCGACCTACAATTTTAATGTTACGGGTAATTGGCACTCGTGCAACGCCCAAAAACGTTAAATTTTCCCGGCAAATTTGATACCTGGTTGCCGGTTGAAATAATTTTATTTTTCTGTATAATAAAACTTGTTCGGACAAATATTAGAAGGATTTTATAAATATGGACAGCAGATTAACAGACGGCGTCGGAAAAAGAATAGTAGATGCACTCAAGCACCAATCAGAGGTTGAAATTACTCCGTACAAAGATGAAAATTCGCAAGTAGAATTTCAACCGTCAAATTTGGATTTTGGAGCTTCGGCTTCCGTAAATATGGAGACGGATATGTCGAGTTCCTTTGCGGAACCCTCCCCGATTTCGAGTTTCGGCTCCGACGTAAACAGTACAATAGACAATGCGTTTAAGAATACGATGATGAATTTTCAAAACCAAACTTCCGATTTTGCAAAATTAGATGCGGTTGAAGATATGGAGTTGCCTTCAAACGTTAACGTTTTAAGACAGTTGATAACGAAAATTCCGTCGGGTGTTTCCAAGCAGACGGGGGCATTAATCATCAAACAAACCATGGAAGCTCTTGGAATTTCGATGACAAACGTTTTGCAGGAGGCTCAACAGGTTCAGGAAAAATTGACCCGGTCGGTCAGAGAATGCCAAACAAATGTTTTGGAATACAAAAAACAAATTAACCTGCTTGAAGTTCAGGCTCGCAAATACCAAAGACAGTTTGCCGCA
This sequence comes from uncultured cyanobacterium, assembly GCA_945836835.1. Classification (GTDB taxonomy): domain Bacteria; phylum Cyanobacteriota; class Vampirovibrionia; order Gastranaerophilales; family Gastranaerophilaceae; genus UBA1221. The sequence goes on from CAMAML010000027.1 coordinate 838, forward strand.
ATAAACGATATTATAAGTTTGTTTATCCAAACAAATAATTAAATTTTTCAAAAAGGGTAGAAATTTTTCCAAAATAGGTTATAATAAGTTTGTTGTGTAAGCAAAACACAAGGAAACGGCGGAAAATCGCATGGGTTTTTTCGATAAGTTTAATGAAGTAAGAAACAGAATTTCTGAAGTTGAAAATTCGATATATCACAATAAAGAAGATTATCTTGAGATTTACGAGAGAAACCTTCAGCTTGAACACGACATTGAAGAGCGGACAAAAGAGCTGAACCTTGCAAACAAAAGAATGCTTTCGCTGCAAAACATTCTTGATATGATGAACTCATCTAAGCCGCTTGCGACCGTTCTTGAAAGGATTGTAAACATTATACAGGGTGATTTTGGGTATTTGCATTGTACGGTTATGCGAAAGCGTGAGGACGAGGACGGCGAGTATCTTTCCGTCATAGCCGAAGCCGACGACATCACGATAGAGCGTGCCGACGGCATTCTCGAAACCCCGATTAAGGCTCGACGGCTCGCTTATATTAAGGACGGAATTTTTTACAACACCTTAGAGAAAAACCAAATCATACAGTCAAAAGATGTAGGAAGCTCTTTAAAAGCGATTATGCCCGAAATTTCCGACGAGGTTGTGCGTGAAATCTTGAGCGACAAGGCTACAAAGTCCATAATTTCAATCCCGCTTAGAGTTTTGGACAAGCCGTTCGGGATTTTCGGTGTTTTCTCTTCAAGAGAGGAGCTTGCCGAGGCAGAGGCGGATTTTTTGACGACGTTTACCCAACAAATCGAGCTTGCGATTACCATTGCGGAACTTTTTGAGAAGGTTAAGGCTCAGGCGGTCACGGACGGGTTGACGGGGCTTTACAACAGGAGATATTTTGAAGAGTATTTGCAAAAAGAAGTCGTGAGGGCAAAACGTATCAATCAGCCGTTCAGTATTGTCGGGCTGGATTTGGATTATTTAAAGAAGATTAACGACACCTACGGGCATTCGTTCGGGGACTTGGCGATTAAGACAATCGCAAAAGTCATAAAATCGAACGCGCGTTCGATTGATACCGCCGCAAGAATGGGCGGGGAAGAGTTTAACGTAATCCTGCCGGGGGTTGGCTCTTCAGGGGCGATGATTGCTGCGGAAAGGTTGAGAAAAGCCATTGAAGATGTCGAAATCGATACTATCGGGCATATTACGGCAAGCGTCGGGGTCGCAACATTTTTGGAGCATTCCGACAACATCGATGAGATTTTGGAGATGACGGACCAGGCGATGTATTTGTCCAAGAAAAACGGGCGAAATCAGGTTACGCTTGCAAAACCCGCCGATGAAACCTACTGGCAGGAAATTGCCGTCAGTGCTTATTTGGAAATACTTAACAAACACAAAATTCCTATCTCGGATATGTTCAAGTCAAATTTGACAAACCACTTGATAGAGGCTCGAAACACCCAAAGTGAAACGCTCTATTCGGTTGCGGATATGCTTACGCAGACCTACAACCCCCTCCATGAGGAAGGTCGGGTTAAGCAAAAAGTCTTGACGGCGGTTTGTCTTGCAAAAGTTTTCGAGCTTTCAAAAGAAGAAATCGACAACTTGAAAGTTGCGATGCTACTGTATGACATCGGCAATCTTATGATACCGCCCGAAATCTTCAAGAAAACTTCTCCGCTGACGGAAGAAGAAAAACAACAAATAAGGTTACACCCCGTGCTTGCGGCAAGAGACATTCTGACTCCTATTTCGTACGTGCAGGACGTAATCCCGATTATCGAGAACCACCACGAAAACTGGGACGGAAGCGGTTATCCGTCGAAAAAAGCAAATGAAGAAATTCCGCTTGCCTCGCAAATTGTGCTTATTGTGGATGCGTTTTTCGCACTTGTTGAAAAACGCCCTTACAGAGAAAAACTAACCCCGCAGGAGGCTTTGGAAGTTATCAGGCATGAGGCGGACAAAAAATGGAGCAGGGCGCTTGTGGATGAGTTTATTTCGCTTATAGAAAACGAGTTGAAATAGAAAAACGGAAAAATGAGAGAGAAAGATTTTATCGAAACAATAAAAAGCGTTGTCGGGGAAAAGTACATCGGGGACGATTGTGCGTATTTAAAAGATTTGGGGATAACCGTGACGCAGGATAACCTTGTCGAAGGGGTGCATTTTTTGAGAGAAAAAATTTTCGCATATCAGCTCGGGTGGAAATCGGTTGCGGTGAATATTTCGGACATCTGTGCAAGCGCTGCAGTCCCGAAATACCTGACAATCGGGCTGTCAATCCCTGATGATGTTGACGGGGAATTTATAAAACAATTTTATGAAGGTGCAAAAAATATGGCAAGCAGTGCCAACGGTGCAAAAATTGTCGGCGGAGATATTACGAAAAGCGATAGAATAACGGTGTCCGTAACCGCAATCGGAAGCACAAAGGGGCGAAAAATTTCGTCAAGAAGCCATGCAAAAGTCGGGCAGAAAATCGTGATTGCGGGCGAACACGGGACTTCCGCCGCAGGGCTGAGGGTCTTAATCGGAAAGGATTTGCCAAAATTATCCCGATCCGAAAAAGATTATCTCGTAAATTTTCACAATATGCCAAAACCTAAACTAAAATTTTCCGAATATCTTGCCACACGGAAAGGTCAGTCGGATTATGCGATGATGGACACTTCGGACGGCTTAGCGGACGCACTCTCTCAGATTTCAAAGGCAAGCGGGGTTTTGATGGAAATTGATTTCGATAAAATCCCCGTTACTCCGTTGGTCAAGAAGTTTGAAAATTATGAAGATTTGGTTCTTTATGGCGGGGAAGATTACGGGATAATTGCGACGACGGATTTCGCCGATGATTTGCACGTTATCGGCGAGGTTAGGGAAGGTGAGGGCGTGAAAATTATCCGCAATTCCCAAGCGGAAATTTTTACGTCGGAAGATATTGAAAAGAAAATTTTTCAGCATTTTAAGGAGTAAAAAATGGTTGTAAACGTAATTATCACGGCGGGCGGTACGTCCTCGAGGTTCGGGCAGAGTAACAAACTTTTGGAAAAAATTAACGAAAAAGAGGTTATAAAATACACGGTTGATGCGTTCGATTTTGACAAAATCGATAAGATAATTATTTGTGCTAACCCTGCGATTAAGTCCGAATTAACAGAAATTTTTAAAGGTTACGGGAAGGTCGAAATTATCGAAGGCGGTGCTACCCGTCAGGAGTCCGTCTTTAAGGGACTGAAGCACCGAAGTGCAGACTACGTGCTTATCCACGATGGGGCAAGACCGCTCATCTCAAGAGAGATTATCGAAAAATGTATCGAGAAGGTTAAAACTTGCCGTGCCGTGTCGGTTATGACAAAGACGACCGATACCATAAAGATTGTTGAAGGGGACAGAATTATCCAAACCCTTGACAGGAGTAAACTTTATAACACGCAAACCCCGCAGGCGTTTGAATACGATTTGATTTTAGATGTACACAAAAAACTTCAGGGCGAAAGTTTTACGGATGATGCCGGCATGGCGGAATTTTTGGGCGAAGAGGTTTTTACGGTTGAAGGAAACTACACGAACATAAAAATCACGACCCCGAACGACATCGATTTGGCAAAAGTTTATATCAATTAGGTCGGATTTACCAAGCCGACAGTGACTTTGTATGTTTACAAAGTGGCACAAGGTTTACTACGCCTCAACAAAGTAGGCCGCAAAAAAATTTTTGTGGTAAAATTAAGGAAAAACTAAGGAGAAATTTATGAAAGCTGTTGTATTTGATGAAGGTTTAAAGTTAGATAATAATTACCCCAAACCCGTACCGCAAAAAGGTGAAGCGTTAGTCAGAGTAACGCTTGCGGGGATTTGCAACACGGATTTTGAGATTACGAAGGGTTATATGGGATATAAAGGCGTTCTCGGTCACGAGGCGGTTGGGGTCGTGGAAGAAATTAACGACGACGATAAATCGCTTTTAGGCAAAAGAGTGGTCGCAGAAATCAGTTACGGCTGCAAGAAACCCGAATGCCCATACTGTGCCGAAAAACTTTACCGCCACTGTCCCGACAGGCACACCCTCGGGATTTGGCGAAAAGACGGCGTTTTTGCACAATATTTTACAATGCCGTTGGAAACCTTGTTTGAAGTTCCCGATAACGTTCCCGACGAGCAGGCGGTATTTGTTGAACCGCTTGCCGCAGCATGTGAGATAACCGAACAACTTCACATAAAACCGTTTGAAAAAGTTATCGTGCTTGGCGACGGCAAACTCGGGCTTATCACGGCATTAACCCTCAACGCACAAAATATCGACGTTACACTTGTCGGAAAACACCAAAACAAGCTCGACATAGCAAAAGCTCAAGGAGTTGAGGTGAAACTCTTACAAGATTTGAAGGTTGAAAAGATTTACGACGTTGTGGTGGAAGCTACAGGCTCGATTTCGGGGTTTGAAACGGCGCTCGCACTCACAAAACCGAGAGGAACTCTTGTGCTGAAAAGTACGGTTGCCGCTTCAAAAGAGTTCAACCTTGCACCGATTGTTATCGATGAAATTACTGTGCTTGGCTCTCGTTGCGGTCAGTTTGGCGGGGCGTTAAGGCTGTTAAAATCGGGGAAAGTCGACTTTTCTCCGCTAATTTCCGCAACGTATGACGTCGATGACGCAATAGAAGGGTTTGAAAAAAATAAAGAAAAAGAAACCTTGAAAGTGCTTTTGAAATTCTAATTTTTCTTTGATAAAATATTAATACTCAAACAACAAAACGCCACGAACCTATGTAACAATATGTTACAATAGCAGACTTAAATCAGCAATTTTTTTGAAGTTTGTTTTTTTTGTATTGATGTGTGTGAATAAATATTGAAAGGAAATGCAATTATGGCAAGTGTACAAGGTGTATCGTTCGGAAGTAATTATATTATCCCGTCCAATCAGATCAAAAATTCCGCAACAATGCGTCAATTAGGCATTGAAACCCAAAAGTTTGTTCCGGATAAAAACGATATAGCATTTACTAAAGACGGTATTGTCGTAAAAGTTGATGATGCCAAAGATAAAGAGTACGAAGCGGTCATTGCAAAATACGGCATAAATATTAAAAAATTTGAAAAACCTAAAAACAACTCTAATTTAACCGAAACGCAGGATGGTTTACCTAAACCGAAACTTACCCCGACCGGAACTCCGATAGTCAACTTTACGGATAAAAACGGGGAGCAGTTTATGGCAAGAGAAGTCAAACTTGAAAATGGTTACGTTTGTATGGCGGTTTCAAACGTCAAAGACCCGAATAAAGCCGAATTGATGAACAATGATGTCTTCAAGAAACTTATATCGCAAGAAGGGGTTCAGATTGCAAAATAGTTTTTGATATATTGATAAAAACGGCGGGAGTTAACTCCCGCCGTTTTTGGCTTTTCGGTATTGTTTTCTTTGATCTTCCGCATACAAATGATCTCTGTCCGCAATCTTCATTTGACAAACTCTGTTTTTGAGTTCCCACCAATCCTGGCTTTTCTTTCCGCCGACGGTTTCGTTGTAACGCCATGCTTTCGGGTATTTTATCATTGTTGCCACCCTTTTGGCGTTCAATCGCAACCCGTCGGGCATTCCGAAAATATCGCGGTTATATTTAAAATATTCCACCAAATTGTCAAGCTGTTTTTCAAGCGTTTGCCCAAACGGACGAGTTGCGGGGTTATGTTTTTTCATTTCCGAAAAAGTAGTATCCCCGAGCTGAAAAACACCTCTGTACGTTTCGCTTCCGACATTTAAAATTGCTTTTGGGTTTAATTTAGACTCGTTTGCAAACACAGCCAGCATCTCATCGACGATTTGATCTTCCTTGGTGGCATAACGAGGGTCTAACTTGCCGTCATTGGTTTGAGTTATTTTAAGCTCTTTGCAAACTTTGTATAATTTTCTGATAAATCTTTTCAAATCGGCTTCGTTTACGTTCGGGTAGGCAAGTTTCCAACTGCGAGCCATTTTTTCGATATTCTGCTCTCTTGTACCTTTAAACGTCGGCTTTCCAAGCTCGAATTTTTTGGATAAATCGTTTGTTTTAGATGTTTTTGACGTTGTTGTTTTGGTCGGTGTATTTGCCGAAATTTCTAATTCTGACATAATCGCTCAATTCTCCGTAAACCTTTTACACCCTATTAATCGGCTACGGGTGTAAAAACTTTAGGCATTTTGCTGAAAAATTTACATTTTTAATAAAAATCGGATTTATTCTTCAAACGACACGCATACGGTGACCGAATTTTCTCCGACATCAACAATCGCCTGTCGGATGGGATTTATTCCGAGCGACCTCAACCCCGCCTCAATTTGTTCGGCGGTAACGGGACGGACTATCGGTATTTCAACGTTTTTTGTGATAATCATTATTCCACCGTAACCGATTTTGCAAGGTTTCTCGGCTGGTCGACGTCTTTCCCCAAGTATTCCGCAATATAGTAAGCAAGCAACTGCAAAGGTATCATCGCAATCAGAGGGGACAATAACTCCGACACTTCCGGAACTCTTATGATAAAGTCAAACAGGTCGTTCAATTTTGCGTCTTTTGAGTTAGTGAGGGCTATCATCCTTGCGTTACGGGCTTTTGCCTCTTCGCTGTTTGAGAGGAGTTTTTCGTAAACACTTCCCGTCATAAGGATTGACAGTACCGGCATGGACTCGTCAAGCATTGCGATAGGTCCGTGCTTCAACTCACCCGCAGGGTAGCCCGTTGCATTTATGTAGCTGATTTCTTTTAATTTCAACGCACCTTCTAACGCCGTCGGGTAGTTTATCCCTCTTGCGATGTAGATAAAATCTCTTGTTCCCGAGTATTTTTTCGCACATTCTTTGATGTCGTTTTTGTCGGAGAGAATTTGCTCAATCTTTTGCGGAATTTGGATTAAGTCCGCCTTCAGTGATGTCAAAGTTGCACTGTCAAGCGAGTTTTTGATTTCCGCCATATACATTGCAAGCAGGTAGAAAGAGACGACCTGTGCGATATATGATTTTGTTGCCGCAACCGAAACCTCAATCCCTGCACTGACGGGGATTAGGCTGTCCGCCTCGCGTGCCATGGCACTGTCGGGTCTGTTTGTGATGATTAGGGCGTGAGAGCCTTTGGCTTTTGCCTGCTTGATTGCGGTCAGGGTGTCCGCCGTCTCGCCCGACTGCGAAACCCCGATTACGAGAGTTTTTTCATCCGTAACCGTTTTTCTGTAAATGTATTCGCTCGACGCCTCGATGTCCACCGAAATCCCGCAAAAGTTTTCGATGATATACTTTCCTATCATTGCGGCGTGGAGCGAGGTTCCGCAGGCGATAATCTGTATCCTGTTCAAATTTTTCAAGGTTTCTTTTGTGAGTTTAACCTCGTTTAAGACAATCGGCTCATCAACCGAGTGAAGTTTTCCGACCAAAATATTTCTTATAACGTCGGGTTGCTCGTGAATTTCTTTGAGCATAAAGTGTTTGTAACCCATTTTGCTCAGTGCAACGGGTTCCCAAGGAAGTGTTTCGACTTTTTGCGGAAGAATGTTTCCTTCAGCATCCGTCAGAACCATTTTTTCTCTTGTGAGAGTAACGACTTGATTGTCGTTGAGGTACATTGCACGTTTTGTGTGCTTGATTATTGCGGGAACGTCAGAGGCAAGGAAAAATTCGCCTTCGCCGACACCGACAAGCAGCGGAGCGTTTCTTTTTGTTGCAACGAGTTTGTCTTTTTCGTCGTTGTGCATAACGCAGAGTGCATAAGCTCCGTCAATCTCTTTTGTCGCCTCTCTTACGGCTTTTGTTAAGTCTTTCAGTTCTTCGTATTTGTATGCGATAAGGTGTGCAACGACTTCGGTATCGGTTTGGGAGCGGAATTTTGCACCTTTTTTCTCTAACTCGGCACGAAGTTCTTTAAAATTTTCTATGATACCGTTATGAACGATTACGAGGCTTCCGCAGTTGCAGGTGTGCGGGTGAGCGTTGAGAACGGTCGGCGCACCATGGGTTGCCCAGCGAATATGCCCAATCCCAAGCGTTGCCGCCGTAAATTCTTTTTTGTGTTGGATTAAGACACTGCTTAAGTTTTCGAGCTTGCCTTCGGCTTTGTAGACGTTAATTTTTTCGCCGCATTGAACCGCAACGCCCGCCGAGTCGTAACCCCTGTATTCCAGCTGATGCAAACCGTCAATCAAAATATCAACGACCGACTGATTACCGATATACCCTACTATTCCACACATATATAAACCTCTCCGTCTAATTTCATTTTATAAACTTCAATTTAATTATACCATCAATATCCGATTTTTTGAAATCTTTATATAAATTTTATCTTTGAATATTTACTTGGTCAAAAAAGAGAACTTTAGATAATAAAAAATGCCCTATCGCTATCAGGACATTTCTTACAAATTATCTCGATTTTCTTGTAGGGACTGCATCGGCAGTTGTCTCGGCAACTGCCTCCCTACTATTATTCCCCGAGCAAACCTTCCACGTCAAGCGAAACTTTGAGCTTTAGTGCGTAAATATTTTTTATATCAAACTCTTTGAGCTTGACGGCGTCTTTTTCGGTCGTAACAATCGGCAAATCCTCAAGCGAGTTCAAATCTTCAACAACGTATGCGTGGTGATCGTCAAAAATGCGAGAATTTACGACTTCATAATCTTTTTTGACAAAATTTATAAACTGTTCGGGCTGACCGATTGCACAAAGGGTTGTAACTTTTTGTCCTTTTGGCAAAACCTCGCCCGAAAGTAAATTGTACGTTACGTCGGGTTCGGTCTTGCATAACGCTGTCGGGAGTTTCATTTTCTTTTCCATAATTTTTACGAGTTTTTCCGCCTTTGTGTGGTCGGAATTTTTGCTGACAACAACGAGCTTACCAATCCTTTTAACCCCCTCTTTTCCTTCTCTTAGAGGACCTGCGGGGAGCAGGCATTCGTTTCCGAACCACTTTTCGCTGTCGGCAAGTACGAGGTCTAAGTCTCTGTAGAGTTTTCTGTGCTGAAACCCGTCATCCAAAATTATGTGTGTAACCCCAAAATTTTCAACCGCAAACTTTGCCGCCCGTACTCGGTCTTTGCAGGTTATCACGACTGCGGAAGAGTTTGTCGCATGCCAGTAGGGTTCGTCGCCCGCCATTGTTGCGTCCGCCAAAACCCTCTCTCCGTCCGAGATTACGTTGACGTTTTTGTTTGAGAGTTTTCCGCCGTAACCTCTTGAGATTATCGCGACTTTATGCCCGTTTTTCGTTAGGTAATTTGAAATCGCATTAACGACGGGCGTTTTGCCGACCCCGCCCGTGGTGAGGTTTCCGACTGAAATAACTTTTGCACCGACTTTTGTCGGGCGTAGGATATTTTTGTCATAGAGCAAGTTTTTGAACCCGCTC
>CAMAML010000028.1 GCA_945836835.1 uncultured cyanobacterium
TCGGGTACCCTATCCCGACCAAAACCGCAATGACGGTTGCGGGTACAAGCTGAAACCCCGCCGTACTCATCGCCAAAAACATACACATCGCATCGGACGCCTCGGATTTATTGACGTTTTCCTTTTGCAACTCTTCCATAGCTTTAATCCCGATAGGGGTTGCCGCATTGGCAAGCCCGAAAGCGTTTGCCGAAACGCTCATCGCAATGTCTCCGATTGCGGGCGAATTTTCGGGAATTTGGTTGAAAAGTTTTTTTGTCACGGGGCTGATGATTTTTGCGATAAATTCGACCAGCCCGGATTTTTCGGCAATCTTCATCAACCCGAGCCAAAACGCCATTATCCCTATCAGCGAAAACGCAACCTTGACGGACAAATCTGCCCCGCTCAGTATTGCGTTCACAACGTCAGGGAGCTTGCCGTTAACGGCTCCTACCACGATTGATATGATGATTAGAAAATAAAAAATATAATTCATACCCCCAATTATCTCATTTTTTTTAATGACTGGCAAATTTGTTGCAAAAATCAATAAACAAGAAATTTACCCTCCTGTTACGGAATCAGGAGCAAACTTCCCCAAATAAAGAGCATCCCCGACATTATCCCGATCATTGATAAGTGCCAGTTTCCGTACTCTCTTGCAAGCGGGAGCAAGGTATCAAACGAGATATAAATCATAATGCCCGCAACCGCCGCCATCGCAATCCCTATCATAATTTCGGGCATAAAGAAGTTTAACAAAATCATCCCGATGAACGCTCCGATAGGTTCACTTATCCCCGACATCGCCGCATACAAAGTCGCATAACGTTTTTTGCCCGTTGCGTGATAGACGGGGATTGCAACCGCAATCCCTTCGGGGATGTTGTGTATCGCAATCGCCAACGCAACGGACACCCCGAGCGTAATATTATGCGACGCCGTCAAAAACGTTGCCATACCTTCGGGAAAATTGTGGATACAAATTGCAACCGCCATAAGCAATCCCGCCCGTTTCATCCTGTGATCGGGGGTTACCACGTCATTTCGGTGTGCAAGCTCTTCTTCATCGATGTGATCGGGGATAAAATAGTCGATCAAAACCGCCACCACAATCCCGATTATAAACCCGAAATAGACAATCCAATCGCCGTGAACGGGATAATTTGGGGCTAACATCTCTCTTGACGCGGGGATTATGTCCCTGAACGAGAGCAAAATCATCACCCCTGCGGAAAACCCCAGCCCGACCGAAAGTGCCTTCAGGTTGTCTTTTTTTATGACAAAAGCGAATACCGAGCCGATCGCGGTCGCCAAACCAGCCAATAACGTTAATAATAATGGGATTATGTAATTGTGGGGCATAATTATTTCCCTTTCAGAAGTTCCTGCCACGGAACATTTTAACACAAAAAAACTCTGTACAGAATTTTGACGGGAAAATTTATGTTATAGTATTTATATACTAAGAGTTTTTAAAAGGTGTTTTTTATTTTGACCGCCCCCCCCTCACCCCTCCGTATTCAGCTTCGTTTCTGCTTAGCGTTGGCTTGTCCCTCTCCCGCAGGGCGAGGGGTTAAATTACGGGGAATTGGCACTTATACGACGCCCAAATAAGCGTAAAAACTTAATCACTTAGTCACTAGAAAAAGAGGCGTGGAGAATTTATGCATAAAATTTTACAACCGCAAATTTTTGTGATATAATTACTTACATGGAAATGATTGAACGATTAAGGGACAAAATTGTAGTATCGGTTCAGGCGATGCCGAACGAACCGCTTTATGCTGAAAACTGCATGCTTGCCATGATGAAATCCGTCGTCAACGGCGGTGCGGGGGCTTTGCGTGTGGCAGGCGTTAGGGATGTTAAAAACGCAAAAAAACACTTTTCCGTTCCCGTTATCGGGCTTACAAAACCCGAGGTTATACCGAAAAATTGGAAAGAAATCGTCTACATTACGCCGACGATTAGCGAGGTTGTTTCGTTAATCGAGGCGGGAGCCGATATTGTTGCTTTTGACGGGACGATGAGAAAACGTGAAGGGAATTGCAAATTAGAAGATGTCATAAAGTACGTAAACATCCATAAGCGTATATCAATGGCGGATGTTTCGACGCTTGAAGAAGGTATAAACGCTGCAAAGTGCGGAGCAAAAATTCTCTCAACCACGCTTTCGGGCTATACGCTCGAGTCTGCCTCAGCTCCAATGAACGAGCCTGATTTTGGGCTTCTGTCTGCTCTTGTCAAGGAAACCGACCGTCCCGTCGTTTTGGAAGGTCGGATTTGGGAACCGTGGCAGGTCGAAAAAGCCTTTGAACTCGGGGCGTTGTGCGTCGTGATAGGTTCGGCGATTACTCGTCCGCAGTTGATTACAAAAAGATTTGTTTTCCGTAACTCATAGGGGGATAAAGATTATGAAAAAAGCCTTGACAATAGATGTCGGCGGGACAAAAATATACTCGGCAATCGTGAACAGTGAAGGAAAAATTGTTTCCGAAATCGAAAAACACTCCACGCCGAAAACTTACGACAAAATTTTGGAAGTGTTTAAAGAACTCATAAATAAGCACGAAGATGAAGTCGACGTTATCGCATTTTCCACCTGCGGGGCGGTAAACAACACCAACGACGGGATTTTAGGCTCTACCGGGAACATCTGCAAAGAGTACCCCTCTACGGACTTCAAGTCATTAAGCAGGAAAAAAGTTTTTGTCGAAAACGACGCAAACTGTGCGGCTTGGGCAGAACACGTCATCGGGGCGTCAAAAGGTTACAAATACTCGGTTATGTTGACACTCGGGACGGGGGTTGGCGGAGGGATTATCCTTGACAATAAGCTGTACAAAGGTAAAAGCGGGGCTGCGGGCGAGATGCACTTCAAGATGACAAGAACTCCTCAAAGAGACTGCACCTGCGGAAGTTGGGGGTGTTTTGAGGCGTACGCCTCGGGAACCGGCTTGAAACTTACTGCCGAAGAGATTGCCGAAACCAAAGAGATTACGACTTACGACGTAATCGACGGGGTTAAAGCTAAAGATGTGCTTATGACAAAAATTTTCAATACTTGGCAGGACGATATTCTTAACGGAATAATCGGTTTGGCAAACATTTTTGATCCCGATGTCGTGGTGCTTTCGGGTTCTATGGCGGAATTTGTCGACACGGGCTATCTTACGGAAGAAACAAACAGACAAATAGTTACTCAACCGACAAAAGTCGTAAAAGCTCAGGCGGGCAACTATTCCGGCATGATTGGTGCGGGGCTTTTGGCACTGGGGGTTGAAGGTTAAACTTATGGGAAAAGCCAAAAAGAGAAGTTTTCATAAAGGGATTAACGAATGCAAAGGGGTGCTGACAAGAGAGGGTGCCGTCAATAATGTCGTAGAAATCTTAAAAACCGCAAAATCCGATGAGATGATTGAGGCGTACAAGCTGATTACTCTGTTTGGGATGAGTGCGGAAGAAATCCTTGAGGCGGGGGCAACATACGAGGCGGTGTTGGGGTTAAAAGGGATTTTGAAAGAAGAATGAAACGTTTTTTGCTGAACCTTTTGGACTGGATTTACAAGAAAAAGTGCTATTTTTGCGGCAACTCCAAAGAGTGCGTCAAAATGTGTTCGGAATGCTATTCCAAAATGGAGAGGTTGCCGTTAAAAGTTAACCGTGTAATTCTCGGGAAAAAGGTTTTCTGTGCGGGAGTTTACGAAAAAGAACTGCAAAAACTTATCAGAGGGCTGAAATACCACCATCAGCCCGAATTAGCGTACTATCTTGCAAAATTTATGGCGGAATATTGGCGAGAAATCACCGACGACAAAGATTTTCAAGTCGTTCCCGTCCCGATTTACGCAAAACGCAAAAAGCAAAGAAAATACAACCACATGGAGCTTGTCGGAGAAGAGTTTTCAAAACTTCTTGAAATTGAATATACGCCCGATTTAATCCTCAGAATTAAGGACACAAAGCCTCAATACAACCTAAAAAAGCCCCAAAGAGCGGAAAATTTGAAAGGTGCGTTCTCGGTCGATAAAACAAAACTCCAAAAAGGTAAAATTCTTCTTATCGACGATATTTGCACGACAGGCTCAACTTTTGAGGAAATGATAAAAGAATTGCAAAAAAGCGGATTTGATGATATAGTTTGTTTTACGGCGACAACCCCGTTTGGAGAATAAATGATTTTAAGCGAGTTTGCAAAATACCTTCAACAATTTGACGACGAAATCACCCAAAACAAGACGAGTGCCAACAAGGTGCTTTGCCGTTGGATTAAGGAAATCGTCTACAAAAATCCGAAAAACAATATTGATAAAATCGTTCATAAAGAAATAACGTTTGCCCAAAATAAGGAGGGCGACTTCCTCATCGTCGGAAACTCGCCGAGCGGAAGGGTTTTGGTGAATGCACTTTATAACTACGCACTGAGCTACGAAAATTTTCTAATGAGCCGATGGCTCGAAAACAAAAAGCCGAAAGACTTCAAAAAGAAGAATAAAAAATAAAAAAATTTAGTTTTGTAAATTTTTATACACAAAACGGCACAAAAATTTTTGCTCGGGTTTTCATACTTAACGAAAGACAAGGAAAACATAATGAAAATTCACGGAATACAGTCATATACAACATTCGGATACGATAAAAAACTGAACGAACGGGTTAACAAAAGGCTTGAATATACCAAAAGTTCGGAACAAGATAAAATGCTTTTGGAGTTGAACAAATACTGCATGAAAGCAGAAGATTTGATGTGGGAGGCACAAAAGAATAATAACATTGAACTGATTGCCTATTACGGCAGAATGGTCATGAGTATTAAACCTTTTATTGCAAACGAAGTGGACGATATATTTCCTGAAATGAATTACATGGAAAATGAGTTGCAGTCGTATCAAAAAGATCTTATTGATCACCCCAAACAAGAAGTGCAGGGCTGGATTGGCGAAATAATGAGTTGCATCATTGACAATGATGACGATTTTAATGAAGAGGACTTTGATTCGGAAGTAGCGGGTGTTCATTTAGTAGGAGCTTCAAGAGAATTGAAGGCAGAAAAAGATTTGCTGGAAGAGTTTAAGCCGAACGAGTTTTCACCAAAGGGGTTTGAGAGCTTGGGCGGAATGGAAAAGGTTAAAGAACAGTTAACGGATGAAATAATCTTTCCGATAAAAAATCCTGAAGAGGCAAAATTGGACGAAATAGAATACGGGAAAAAATATCCGAGGGGGATAATGTTCTACGGACCTCCGGGGTGCGGGAAAACCTATGTGGTGGAAGCCCTTTCGCAGGAGGCAAATATCCCGTTGTACAAGTTGAAACTTTCCAAATTAGGCTCAAGTTATATCAACGAAACTGCAACAAACATTCAAAAAGTGTTCGATTATCTTGAAGAAGTTTCAAAAGAAAAAGGAACCCCGGTATTTTTGCTCATGGACGAAATTGAGTCTATTGCGGCATCCAGACAAGATGGCGGAAGCGGGGCTAATTTAGAAGATACCAAAAATGTCGATACTTTGCTCACTCTAATGGAGGAAGCTCGTGCAAAAGGGATTATTATTTTTGCTGCCACAAACAAATTCAAAATGATAGACGATGCAATAAAAAGTCGTTTGCAGGATAAAATTTATATAGGACTTCCGGACGATCAAACAAGAGAGGCTGTTTTGAAAATCCACCTGAACAAAAGAACAAAAGGGGTTTCTCTTGCAAATAACAAAGAAGAACTCCAAAAAGTCGTAAATATTACAAAAGGGTTTTCAAACAGAGATATTGCGATACTGACCGACAAGGCAGCACTTATCGCACGTAAAGACAACCGTCGTGAAATCATTGCCTCGGACTTTGAAATCCCCGTTAAAGAAAGACAAAACACCAAAGTCAACGAAAAACACTATATGTCCGACGATAATGCACGCATAAAGATCGGGTTTGCCTGATAGGTTGCAAATAATCAGTCTTATTCGCCTACTGCCACAAAACGGTTTTTACTTGCCGATTTCGACGGCTCTTTGTGCCATGGCTTTACTGATGTTTACGACCGCAAGGTTTGCTTCATAGGCTCTTTGAGCTAAAATTGCATCCGCCATTTCGACCATAGGGTTTACGTTTGAAGCCCTTATGTAACCGTCTGCGTCGGCATCAGGGTGTCCGGGTTTGTAAATTTTATCACCCAAAGTCGGGTCTTCAACCGTTCCCGTGAACTGAACCCCGCCTTGAAGATACGGCAAAGTTCCGACCCCGAAAACGTCCTCTTTCATCTCGTTCATCAATCCGTGAAACGAAACATCCTCCGTCGCATTGAGTACGGGAATTTTCCGAACGTAATTGGGCGTGTCGATGTTTGCCATGTTTTTGGTGTGGATATCCAACCTGTTGCCGTGTACCCTTAAGGCTCTTCCGCCTATGTTCATTGATTCCATTAAACTCATACGTCTTACCTTATTTAACCTTACTTAAAAACTCTACTTGCCTACGTTTATCACCGTTTTCATCTCGGTAATTATGTTTGACATTCTGCGGGTCGCAACCGAATACAGAAGTGCGTTGTTTTGCATTTCCAACAATTCCTTGTCGGGACGGATTTCTTCGTCGCTCTTAGTCTCTATAATCGCCGAAGGACCCAGTTTTTGAGAGAGTTTCGTCTCTAACGGGCTGTTCATCGTCCCCAAATATTCGTTGAAATTTATGTCCCTTCTTACATATCCGGGGGTGTGGATGTTTGCAAGGTTTGAACCCAAAGCGACCTGCCTTTGGGAAACCAAATCAAGCATTATTCCGACTTTACCCATACTGTCAAACGGTGAATACATTTTCTGTTACCTCTTGTTTATAGCCTATTCTCTGATGTTAATCGACTTGTTGTACATATCGTCGACAACCTTCACCATCTTTGTCCCCGCAAGCATCGAAGCGTTAAGTCTAAGCATGTCGGTTACCGAATCAAACAGATTTACGTTAGAAAGTTCAAGATTGTTTTGCTTAAACCTGTTGTGATTTTTTACCAAAATCGCCTCGCCCGAGTCCTCGGTCGGTCTTAACTTGTTCATCCCGACATCTTCCAACGCCTCGTTGTTCGCAAACGTTACAAGCGGGATTGTGCCGATTTTCTTGCCTTTTTCTTTACCTTTTTCAAAAGCGTAAACCTCGCCGTTCTCTTTGATGTCAAACTTGAAGGCGTTTGCGGGAATTTTAATCCCGTTGCCGACAATCCAGTCGTCGGAAGTTACCAGAAAACCGTCTTTTCCTGTCTTAAAAGCACCGTCACGAGTGTACGCGACCTCGCCCGTTTTTGAAAACACGGGAATATAGCCTTGCCCTTGAATGGCAACGTCATACGGGTTACTCGTAATCTGTATCGAGCCTTGGCTCACGTCGGTTCTGACCGCACCCGTCAAGTACCCGTCCTCGTGGAGCATTTGCTCAAACCTTACGGACTTGTAGCCTTTTGTGTTGTAGTTTGACAACGAATTTGCAAGATAACCCAGCTTGTCCCATTGGGTAAGCACGTTGCTTGTGTTTTTTCTGATAATTCCCTGTAAATTATTCATCTCTTACCCCTTTCTATGACGTTGAACCGAGCTGGCTAATGAGTTTTTGCAGGTTTTGGTTTTGGATTAAGAACATGTTTCTGTTTGCCTCAAAATTTCTTATAACGGGCATCATTTCGATAAACTCGTTTTGCATGGCAACATTTGAGTATTCCAAATACCCCTGCTTCACGTCGGGCTTTTCGACCAAAACCCCGTTAGCGTCCACGACCCCGACGGTCGCAACCCCTTCTAATTTCCCCGTTTTGTCGTTGAATACTCTCAAGGCTCCGTCCGAGTCGATTTTTATTTTCTCGACCGTGTCGGGTACAAGGTGAAGTTTAATCGGCATCCCCGAGTCGGACAAAACCTTAAAATCCTCGAGCGTCAAGAGGTTTCCGTCTTTGTCAATCTTGAACCGCCCGTCACGGGTTAGTTTTATGCCGTTGTCTGTTTCGACCTGAAAATACCCTTTTTGAGCAATCGCCAAATCCAAAGGTTTTTTTGTCATGTTAATACGCCCGACCTTATCGTCGATTGACGTCGAAATCCCGTCCGGACCAAGGTATTCCGAAAACGACGACACGACCGCCTCTTTTCGCTGATACCCGACCTTGTCAAACCCCGTTACGTTTTCGTTGTGAATACTTATCAAACGAGACTGGGTCTGCATTGCTTTTAACGGAATTCTCATCCCGTCGTTGTTGTATTGAACACTACCGTTAATCTTCATAAACTTTACCTCTGTTACTCATATATTTTAACGCATATCGACGCGATTTGTTTGGCGTTTTGCATAAAAATCATACGTTTATATGAGCTTTACAGCCTTTTTTTAATGATAAATTTCAAAAAGTCAAACTTTTAACGGGATGTTTGTTGCGGTGTGGGAGGGCAGGGGTAGGTGCTGATGCAGGCATGGGGGCAGTGGTGGACGTGGGAGCGACCCGGTGCGAAAGCGGGAGGGACAGAAGGAGCGGGGGACTACTTCAAATCCAGTCCGAGCAAAATACCTTTGAGTTTTTCTCTGGAAAGATAAATGACATTAAATGTCGTATAATAATATTGGAGGTTGAAAAATATTTATGATAATGTTAGCCTCCGCAGCTCTAGATGACTTTTGGGCGGGAAGGTTTGTAACAACTTGTAAAGATTTTTTGATTATCTTGAAGATTTTAATCAGGGGTGCCGATACATTACTTGTTCTTAGAAATTACAAGGAGTGTGTTATGAAAGACAAAAAAGTTTTGGACACTGACGAGATTATGGTTGATTACGCCGAGATGACAAGTTTTGACTTCAATTCTTTGAGCTACAAAGAAATGCAAGCACTTCAACAAGTTACGGGAACGGAGTATGACGAAGAAATTCCGAGCGGGTTCAAGTACGGAAAGTTTGACCTTATCGACCTGTTTCATTCGTTTATTTCTCAAAAAGATTAGAGTATTTTCATCAAGGAGTTGCGGATTATGGATATGAACGAAATTTTTAACAGCGGAGGGTTTTCGCCCGACTGGACGGAAAGGTACGAGGAAGTCGAGTCCCCGACGGTTCCGCAAAGAAAGGATTTAGACACTTTGCTTAGCGAACTCGACGATATAAAATCGACGATTTCGGATTTGGAGATACGGAGCTGGCATTTGGCAAAACGGCTTCGGTACCACGAAAAAGGTTTTGCGGAAAAATAACAACCCCGAAAATTGTTAAAGAACTACCGAGACTTGGATGGATGGTAAAAAATAAGAGGATATTCCTTTTTAAGGATGTCCTCTTTTAGAATTTTTTAATCCCCGCCTGAAAACTTTCCTCTCCGCCCGCCGTAAATTCTCATCTTACATCTTGCAAAATTTTGTGATAAACTGTATAATTTCTTCATAAACACTTGAAAAGGTAACCTATTCATGATATACTGTTATTGTTATGATAATTGATAAGAAATTTACGGCAGAATTAACTGATGAAGCTGAAGAACAACTGCTTTCTTTATCCTGTGAACACAGAACCAAGATAGCAGAAGCTATTCGGACATTTGAGCTTGTTGGTACGCTTTATAAAAACATAAACGATTTGGGTAACGGTCTTTTTGAGATTAAGCCGAAAGGTATTAGGGCATACTTTATGTATGACTACAATCGAAGAAAGGTAATTATAGTCGGATTAATAGTTTTAAAAACCACGCAAAAGGCTCCGACTCGGTATATCAAGCAAGCTCGTATAAATATTGAAAGGTATTTAAAACAACAGGAGGTAGCACATGAAAAAACTTAGAACATTGGATGAAATATTGGATGATAAAAACTTTTTTACGGAAGAACAGGCTAAAGAAATTCGTCAAAATGCGGATGAAGAGGCTATAAAAATACTACATGGCGGGAAACGTGCCAATGCCGGCAGGAAACCTGCCATTATGGGGAATTCACGTAATAAAGTTATAAAAGTTTCCGATGATACTAAAACTGCAATCAATTATGCATATTCTGTCGGAATTGTGATAAATTTGGACGATATAAAATTGCTAAGGTACATAAAAGAGCATAACTTAACGCTTTCAAAAATTCAAGAAGTATAATGAAAGGCAAATTGGAAGAAAATTCCTGAGGCATAAACTTTAGTCTATAAAATATTACCTCCCCGCCGTAAATTCTCATCTTACATCTTGCAAAATTTTGTGATAAACTGTATAAT
>CAMAML010000029.1 GCA_945836835.1 uncultured cyanobacterium
TTTAATTTCCCTTTCTTATTTTATTATACGAATATTTTTATTTTTCTTCCACTTTTTCGGATTTCTTAGGCTCTACGATATTTACCGTATTGTTTGCGAGCAAAAAATCTCTGACCTTGTCGTTCATAGCCTGTTGAGACAACGAGGACAAGATTTCAGGATTTTTGGAGATTTGCTTAAACAAATCCTGCTGAGAAATCCTGTAAGCGGAGCTTAATTCTGCAAACTTTTTGTCCAAATCCGCTCTTTCAAGTTGAATACCTTCAACCTTAGCAATCTTGTCGATTACGAGCGAATTTTTAATTCTGGTCTCGGCATCCGAGTTAAGATTTTTCAAAAGTTCTTCTTCGCCGTTTGCTTTTGTAAGCATTTCCCAGCTGATACCCTGAGCGGAAAGTCTGTTTTTGTATTCCGCCAACAAAGATTGAGCCTCTCTGTCAATCATCGATTGAGGAATTTCAACAGAGGCGTTTTCGATAACTTTTTTGAAAACTTCGTTTTCCGAGTTATTCTTGTTCGTGTTTTCTCTTGCCTCGTTAAGGTATTTTTTGACATCTTCCTTCAAATCTTCAACGGTTTGGAAAGGACCTACTTTTGCGACAAATTCGTCCGTCAATTTAGGAAGAACCCTTTGTGCAATTTCGTTAATTTTGATTTTAAAAGTAGCTTTTTGCCCTTTCAATTTTTCGTCGTGATAATCTTCAGGGAAGGTTACGTCAATATCAAATTCGTCGTTAAGATTTTTGCCGACCAACTGTTCCGCAAATCCCGGAATGAAATTTGAATGCCCCAAATCGAGCGAGTAATTTTTAGCCTCGCCGCCTTGAATTTTTTCGCCGTTGCAAGAACCGTCAAAATCAATCTTAACAATATCGGTATCAACGGTAGCACGATCGGTTACGATTTTGTTTTCGGCATGTTGGTTTCTCAAGTTTTCCAAAGCCTTATCCAAAGCATCCTCGGCAACCGGTGAATCTTCAACGTCTACCGTCAGATTTTTATATTCACCCAAAGTTACTTCGGGACGGGTTTCAACTTTTGTCGTAACTTTCAAATCTTCACCAACGGTGAAATTATAAGACGTAATTGAAGGTTGAGTGATAACATCCAATTTATTTTCGTCTATTGCCTGATTTAAAACTTTCGGCATTAAACCTTCCAACGCTTCCTGCTTAATTCTTTCAACGCCAACATGACGTTCTACGATTTCACGAGGTGCTTTTCCTCTTCTGAAACCGTCAATGTTTACATACTGCGAAATTCTTCTGACTGCACTGTTGTAAGCGTCAGCCGCTTCTTTTGCCGGAACTGTGATGTCTAATTTAACTACATTTTCTTTTTCGTTTTCAAGTGTAACTTGCATAAATAAATTTCCCTTTTTATAATTTGTAATAGTATCTCTTTGCATTATAATCAAAACAAACAATTCTTGCAAGTACATTAAAGAGTTGAAATTTACTTGATTAAGAGATATTTTCGTGGTATACAACATTATATGGTAAGGTTAATTAACAAAAAGAACGTATCGGTTATCGGAAAACTTTTGAGCGGATATATGAATATCCAAAAGTATGGCACTCATATACTTGAAGTTAATCAAAAAAATCTAAAACCGTGCATATATGCGATGTGGCACTCCGACCAATTTTGCGTGTACGGAGTTGAGGGAAAATCCAAATTGAGCATCCTCATCAGCACATCTATCGACGGGGACATCGTGGATTATGCATGCCGTTCACTCGGATTTAAAACGGTCAGAGGTTCAAGCGGGAAAAAGGGTGCAGTCGAAAGTTCCATGAAAATGGTGGAACTCCTTGAAAAAGGGGAAAGCGTTGCTATAATGGTGGACGGCCCGAGAGGCCCTCTTCACTCCGTAAAACCCGGAATTGTAAGACTTGCAAAACTTTCGGGAGCACCGATCGTACCCGTATGCTGGTATTGCCCTCAACCTAATTTTATCAAATTACCCTCTTGGGACGGAATGACCTTCCCGCTCGGGGACGTAAAAATACTTAACCTCTACGGCGAGCCGATTTATGTCCCGAAGGATTTACCGCACGAGAAAGAAATCGACGTCCGAAATCAGGTGAAAGAGGCTCTCGAAAATATCGGAAAACAATTACCGAAAATTTACGCGGAGGAGATGAAAAAAGGCTCATGGAAGAATTTAAAACAATAAAAATTGCCGCACTCCAAATGAACTCCGTTATCGGGGATGTTGACAAAAACATTGAAAAAGTTCGACTAATCACAGAAAAAGAACTTTCTTCCGACGCTGATTTTCTCGTACTCCCCGAAGTCTGGACGGTCGGCTGGTCGTGCGAAGATTTTACGGCGACAGCCGAACACATTTGCGAAAGTAAAACAATAAAATTTCTTAGTGAAACGGCAAGAAAATTTAACGTAAACATCCTGGGCGGAAGTTTCATCGAAAAACGAGACAACGGCAAACTTTACAACACCTGCCCCGTCATAAACCGTAAGGGCGAACTTGTTACGACGTATTCAAAAATGCACCTCTATTCGTACTGCGGTTGCACGGAAGGCAAATACATAACCGTCGGAGACTGCCCCGTTACGGTAAACATTGACGGAGTAAACATCGGGCTTACGATATGCTACGACATACGTTTCCCGGAAATCTTCAGAGCCTACCGCCTATCGGGTGCCGACTTACTCGTAAATATGGCGGCATGGGGTCTTCAAAAACCAATCCCGTGGGAAACCTTAACCCGCTGCCGCGCCATCGAAAATCAGGCTTATATGGTTGCTCTCACCCAGTCGGGGCAAATAAAAGAGGACGAATGGAACATCGGGCATTCAAGAATTTTTGACTTTGTCGGCAACACAATATCCGAAATCAAAGACCAAAAAGAAGGGATTATGACCTGCAAAATAAATTTTAAAAACATGTATGATTACAGAAATTCTTGTACTATACTTAAGGATATTAGAAATAACTACGAGGTAAAAACCGTATGAAAAAATTATTATCTATCGGAACAGGTTTACTTATCGCGGGGCTAATCGGGTGCATGCCAACCCTCGCCGCAGACGGTATCGATAAAATAATCGGAAAATCCGAAATAAACAAAGGAGCGATTTCCGTTTCCGTAAAAGATTTTAAAACAGGGAAAGAGATTTATTCGCTGAATTCCGACAAGCCGTCAACGCCCGCATCAACCTTAAAACTCGTAACATCCGCGGCGGCTATGGACGCACTTGGAGCCGAATATAAATTTAAAACAGAATTGTACAAATCAACAAACAACGATTTGTATTTTAAACTCGGAGCAGATCCGTATTTAACCTCAAAAGATTTAAAAAAAATGCTTTCCGTTGCAAAAGACAAGAACATAGTCGAACCCAAAACTCTTTACATTGACGACTATATTCTCGACTCGGTTAACCGAGGGGAAGGCTGGCAGTGGGACGACGATTTAAACCCGCTTATGCCGAAATTCGGACCCTACAACTTGGACGGAAACCTCTTGACAATAATCGTAAAACCGAATGCGGAAGGCTCTCCCGCAAGTATCTACCCCGAAATGTTTTATCCGTTATCGTTTATGAACCTCGTAACCTCGGGCGGACCAAAAAACAACGTCGTACTTTCCCATAACTCGACGTTGTCGGGAAACATTTTACAGGCGGAAGGAAATGTTTCAACTTTAGAAAAAATCCAAATCCCCACAGAAAACATGAAAATGTATTTCAGACTTAGGGTTGAAGGGCTTATGACGTCGCTTAAGATAAGGTATTACGGCAAGATGTACGAGAAAAAACTCCCGACCTCAAACGTCTACCTTGTGGATTACGTCGAACACCCGCTGACAGATGCAATAAAAGACATCCTCCAAAACAGCAACAATATGTCGGCGGAAACCGTTTTTAAACTTGCGGGCAGGAAATTCGTCCAAAATACGGGAAGTTACGACTCCGCAAAGAAAATGTTAAACGAATATTTGACCAGACTTGAACTTGCACCCGAAACCGTTAAAATCGTTGACGGGAGCGGTGTTTCAAAAAACAACCTCATAACCTCGGATTTTATGACGGAGTTTTTAATCAAAGTTGCGACCGCCACTGATTACGAACTTTGGAAAAGCCTTATGGCAACTCCGGGAGAGGGAACTTTAAAAAACAGGATGTTATACTTCGGCAAAAACCTCAGAGCCAAAACGGGGACACTTTCAGACGTGAGTGCGATTGCGGGATACATCAAAACCCGCAGAGGAAAGGATTTTGTATTTGATATAATGATTAACGACCCGAAATCCTCCGACTCCGACAAAAAAATGCTGGAAGAAGACATCCTCCGCTCGGTGTTTGAAAACAACTAATTTTGACTTCTTCAAACCGCACTGATTTTGCAGACTTTACAAAAAGTCGTGCAGAAAATGTGACGACTGCCACAAAACGTCGTGCGGAAAAATGTAAAACTGCGGTGATTTTTGATGAGAAAAAGAAGACGTCAAATACATGTGGCAGCTACCAAACAACAAGAATACTTATATAGCAAAGCCACAAACCAAACTTACCCGTATAATTACCGATAAATGTAAGTAAGTGTTATCAGCATCCAAATCAGGGTTACTTAACAAAATGATAAATCACGGTGTAAATCGTTGCCGACAGGATCATGCACGCAGGAATTGTCAAAACCCAAGCGGTTACGATATTCCCGACCATTCTCCATTTTACGGCATGAGCGTGCAGGGTCGAACCTACCCCCATAATCGCCGTTGATACGATATGCGTCGTACTCAGCGGAATACCGCAATGAGATGCCGTCAAAATCAAGGACGCCGAAGAAATTTCCGCCGCAAACCCGTGAACGGGTTTTAGTTTAATAATCTTATGCCCCATGGTTTTGATGATTTTATATCCGCCGTTCATCGTACCCGCCGCCATTGTCATTGCACAAACAATGATTACGATAACCGGAATGTCAAAATCACCTGCCGGAGATTTGTGTAAATATCCACATGCCAGTAATGCCAAAGTTATGATACCCATGGTTTTTTGGGCATCGTTTGAGCCGTGACTGAGAGCAATCATACCTGATGATAAAAGCTGTAATTTTCTGAACCTTTTGTTAACGGATTGCGGGTTCGCCTTCCACAAAACTCTAATCATAATGAGCATAACCGTAAACCCGACACAAAATCCCAAAATCGGGGCTGTAAACATAGGGATAATGACTTTGTCCAATAAAGTTCCGAAATGGATACAGCTTATGCCTGCCTTCATTAACGCCGCCCCGAGCAAACCGCCGATTAGTGCATGTGATGAGCTTGAAGGCAAACCCAAGACCCAAGTGAACAAGTTCCACAAAACCGCAGCTAATAAGGCACAGAATATAACAGTCAGAGTAATCATATCGGAATTAACTATCCCCGAACCGATTGTTTTTGCAACGTGCGTTCCCGTTAACGCTCCCGTAAACTCCAAGCATGCTCCGTACATAACCGCCTGACGGGGGGATAAAACTTTTGTGGAAACAACGGTCGCAATAGCGTTTGCACAATCGTGAAATCCGTTTATGTACTCAAAAGCCAGTGCTACCACAATTACCGATATTAACAGTATAAGCGTCATAGTCATAAATTTTTCCTTTGATTATTCCATATTAGGGGTAAAAACTCTAACTCTGCTTCAAAACGACGTTCAAAATCGTATCCGAAACGTTGTAGCAGGCATCGAGTGCGTTTTCGATTTCCTTGTACATATCTCTCAATTTAATTACGTCTAAAGCCTCATATTTGCCCGAGAACAAGTCAAACATCGCTCTATGGTGAATTTCGTCCCCATGGGTTTCAAGTTCTTTCATCGCAATATTGGTTTTTGTAATATCTTCGACATCAGAAACCTTCTTGAACTTTTTGATAATTTCGTCCATCTGCTCGGTTGCCTGAACCAAAGTTAAAGCCTGTTCTTTCATTTCGTTCGTGTATTCCGTCAAATGATACACTTCCAAATTAAGACAGGCTTTTATGATTTTCTTATTAATTTTGTTCAACTGAGATGCAATGTATTGAATATCTTCACGCTCAATCGGGGTTATGAAACTTTTGTTAAGCTGTTTAAGCACCAGCTTGTAGGATAATTTCCCTTTCTTTCTGAATTTGAGAGCTTTCTCTTTTTGCTCTTCGTTCAATTTCGTATGCAAAACTTCATCATACAATTTTGCCGATTGAACGCATATTTCAGAACTGTCCTGAAACAACTGGAAAAACATGGTATCTTCAGGGGGCATTATATAAGACATCAAATTAAATTTTGGCATTATTTTTTCTCCTTTTCATACACACTTTCATCTTACAAAAAAGATAACGCTTTTAAAAGTATTTGTTTACATTTTGTAAAAAACGACATTGATTTTGAAGTGCAATCAAAATTTATACCCGTATTTACTATTCACAAGCAAAGAAAATTATGTTACTTTGAAAAACGGATTAGAGAGAATAGAAATTTATAAGGAGGTTTTTATGGCAACTTACGACACTTTACCGATTTACAAATCCTGTTACGATTTTTTGTTAAGGATTATGCATGTTGTAACTCATTTTCCGAAGGATTACAAATATTCGCTCGGCGAAAAAATTCAAACAACGGCAATCGAAACCGTCATTTGCATATACCGAGCAAACACCGAAAAATATAAATCTCAGCACCTTAAATCGATGCTGCATTATATCCAAATGCTGTACCTGTTTTTAAGAATTTCGCACGACATAAAAATACTTCCGCAGGAAAAATATACGAGTATAGTTTTTATGCTGGACAACATCTCCAGACAGGCACGGGGCTGGCTAACTTCAACTCAAAAAAAGGATGACGCAAGCGAAAAAGTTGTTGAACAAAATATTCAAACCGAAGAACATGCCAAGGAGGCGACGGCATGCCCGTAAGAGATGACGAACTTGTCCCCGATTTTAATTTTAACGACCTTTTTACGGCGTATTACGATTGCCGAAAACGAAAGCGAAACACCCATTCCGCTCTTAAATTTGAGCTTCAGCTCGAGAAAAACATGCTGGAGCTTTATAGAGATTTAAAGACCGGCAGATACAAAATCGGGAAATACATATGCTTTATCGTAACCGAACCCAAAACAAGAGAAGTTTGGGCGGCAAACTTTCGGGACAGAATTGTCCACCACCTTGTATATAATGCCGTAAAAGACAGGTTTTACAATCGGTTTATATGCGACTCTTACAGCTGTATTCCGAAAAAAGGAACGCTTGCGGGAGCGTTCAAGATGTTGCATTACACAAGGAGTTCCACAAACAATTACACAAAGAAAATGTACTATCTTAAAGCGGATTTGTCCAATTTCTTTGTATCAATCGACAAAAAAATTCTGTATGAAATTATTTGCGGAAAGGTTTCCGAAAAGTGGATTTTGAAACTTTTCAGAAAAATAATTTTTCATGACCCGAGAACAAA
Source organism: uncultured cyanobacterium (assembly GCA_945836835.1). Lineage (GTDB taxonomy): Bacteria > Cyanobacteriota > Vampirovibrionia > Gastranaerophilales > Gastranaerophilaceae > UBA1221. Next base: position 7,453 of record CAMAML010000029.1, read on the forward strand.
TGTGTATATAAAATCGAGGAAAGAGCTTTTTGACAGGTTGCCGAGCTATAAAAGCCTTTGGGGGTTTGAAGAATCCGACCACGGGCTTCCGATAGGTAACCTTACGAGCCAGTTTTTCAGCAACGTTTACCTTGACGTTCTTGATCAGTACATAAAAAGAGAACTCCACTGCAAATATTACTGTCGCTACGTTGACGACTTCGTAATCATTGGCGAAACCCCGAAAGAACTTGCAAGAAAACTTAAACTCATCCAAAAATTTCTGAAAGAAAACCTTAAAATCGAGCTTAACACAAAAAAATGTTATATCAATCAAGTTTCAAAAGGGATAGATTTTGTGGGATACTTCATAAAACCGAACCGAATACTTGCCCGAAAAAAGAACATCAACAAAATGTACAAAACCATGAGACGCTGGAAACATTCCCCAAATCGTTTTGAGAAGGAGCCGCTGGAAGAATTTTTAGGCTCGATAAACAGCTACCTTGGCATGCTGAGGCATACAAACAATTACGAAGTCAGAAAAGATATTTGCTTAAAATTCAACTCGCTTTTCATCCGTGGCGAAAACGACTTTTCAAAGGCGAAAATTCACGGATATTAAAATTTATGAGGTGAGTTTCGGAATTTTTACGTTAAAAATCCATTCCAAATCCGTACTTCCCAAAATATAACAAATAAAATCTTCGGGACGGCATTTTTTAATGTTTTCGATTTTGGGAATAATCCCCAAAACGGTAGTGTTGGTACAGGTTTCTATCGTCTTTTGAAGCCTGCGGACATCGTACGCCTCCGAACTGGTCGGGCATTCGTTCAAAATTATCCCCCTGATGTTTAAGTTTTTGGATTTTAACCCGATTAGATAGTCCAAAATATCCTGCAAAGTGGAGTTTCTTAAAGACGCCAGAAGGACGACGGGCAAGGCGGTAGTTTGCAAAAAGACTTCTTCGTTGCACCCCGTGCCGATAGGGGTTTCCATATCCGAAAACCCGTTTGTAATCAGGCATTCATGCTCAAGGCAAATCGATTTATAATCCCTTTCGATAACCTCTCGTTCCATTTGAAGTTTTTCTTCTTCATAAACATCATAACTTAACCTTTTGCTGCGATACAGATACGAACAACAGGTCGAAATATTTTTATCCATATATTTCATAAAGAGCATATCGGGAGCAATAAGTTTTCCGCCTTTGGAGTAAACACCCGTTTGAGCGGGCAGGTATACGGCGGTAGAATAGCCCAAACTCTGCATGGTTGCAGCTATTCCGCCCGTGACAAAAGTCAGTCCCGAGTGAGGTTTTATTCCCGTTAAGTAGATTTCAAGCATATGATTTTCGCCCCTCGATATTACCTGTTAATTGCAAAATACACCTCTTTCAGACGTTTTTTGCTTATGTGAGTGTAAAGCTGGGTCGTGGAAACGTCACTATGCCCGAGAAGTTCCTGAACTACCCTTAAATCCGCCCCGTTTTCGATTAAATGGGTCGCAAAACTGTGCCTCAAAGTGTGCGGAGAAATTGTGTGATGAATTTTTTCGCCCTGTTTATGTATAAACGAATAAACGTACTGCCGATTAATTTTCACCGCCTCATCATTTACCAGCAAAAATTTTGATTGCACTCCCGACTTTTTGAGTGTAAAATCTCTTTGCGGAAGATATTTTTTCAAAGCACAAACCGCTTTCCTTCCCAAAGGCACAATCCTTTCCTTCGACCCTTTACCGAAACATTGAAGGTATTTTCCCTCGATATTTATATCGGAAAGTTTCAAATTCACAAGCTCAGACACCCTCAGCCCACACCCGTACAAGAGTTCGATGATAACGCTTTCAAGCGGGTTAAGCTCCTGTTTTAAAATTTCTTCAATCTCTTTGACCGACAGAACTTTCGGAAGCCTTTTGGGTAATTTCGGGCGTTCAATCGTCAACGTCGGATTGGTTGTACAGTATTCGTTTGCAAAACTCCACTTGAAAAATCCGCGAAGAGATGCAATTTTTCGGATTACGGCAGAAGGGGAATACCCGTGTTCTCTAAGGTTTAGAATATACCTTGAAATATCGTTCCTTTCGACTTGATTGGGAAATTCCTTACCGCTTTCGGAAAAAAAGTCCATAAACGAACTCAAATCCCGACCGTATGCCTCGATGGAATTTCTGGCAAGCCCTCGTTCAATCTCTAAATATTCAATGTATTCCGACAAAGCCTCTATACTCATTTCTCGATTATACATTATTTCATTAAAGATTTAATAATATAAACGGATGAAAAATATTTTTTAAAGATGCTTTTCTATGTTTGACAAAAGCGTTGATTTTGAAACAAGCCCGACAATTCTTTCGACGGCAACACCGTTTTTAAAAATCAAAAGGGTCGGCAACCCGCTTATCGCATAATCTTTTGCGGTATCAAGGTTGTCGTCGGTGTTAATTTTTACAAACTTTACCTTCTGACCGAGTTCCGTCGCAACTTCGTCCAAGACGGGACCCAATTTTCTGCACGGGCCACACCAACTCGCCCAAAAATCAACCACTACAAGCTTATCCGCTTGAAGAACTTCTTCCTTAAAACTTGCATCTGTAATATCCATAGCGTTTGACATAACGGTTTCTCCTCATGTTAAATTTCGTGTAATCAT
>CAMAML010000030.1 GCA_945836835.1 uncultured cyanobacterium
CGGATTACGTAAAAAACGGGAAAATGCCCCTTATTATTTCGTCCGACAGTGAAAGCGAAAACTCGATAAGAGCGGTAGTTTCTACGCACAAGCAGGCAAAGACCGTCATTTCCGACCTTGAAGTTCAAAATACGGATAAATACATAATAGAAAATTACACCTACGGACACAATTTTACGTTGTATGCCATTACCGACGGGGTTTCTGCGTTACCTCTCGGAGTTGTCGGGGATTATAAATTCAAAGAAAACGGAGACGGCGGACTGTATACGTTGGGTGCGGCTGCATTTTCACCGGACTATAAAGTTTCTTTCGACCTTGTTGCTGAACTTATGGAAAACGTAGTCAATAAAATTATAGAGGAAGGAAATGCCAAAAACAAACCGTATTTGGGAATTTTGGGTCTTGAATGTGTCTTAAAGCCAAGCGGAGAGTATTTTGTGAACAATTTCATCCCGTTTATGAAAGACCATGACGCTCAAACTGTACTAAACCAGCTTGATACGGATCTTTTGCATTTGTTGTTTTCTTGTGTAAACGGTGCGTTCACGGATGAGTACACCGATATTCCGATAAAAGATGAGGCGACGGTTTCGTGCGTTCTTTTCTCAAGAAAAGAAAACACCGTTATTACGGGACTTGACCTTGTGGACGAGGACACCGTGGTTAACCATTTCGGGACAACCCGAAACGCTTATTTTGAATACCTTACAAACAAAGGACGGACACTGGTTGTAACCCAAACCGCCTCGACATTCACCAAGGCTAAAGAACTTTTGTACGAAAACATTGACGAAATCCACTTTGACGGAAAATCTTTCCGTGCGGACATCGGAAAAGACAATATTCAACAGTAAGTGGCAAAAAATTGACTTTTGTGATATTATCCGATTAAGGTTAAGAATTAACAGGGAGAAGGCAAAAATGTTTGACGTTATTACTATCGGAAGTGCTACAATGGATGTGTTTGTCGAATGCGAGGACGCAAATATTGTCTCGGTTTGCACAAAAAACAAAAAATCCGAATTTATGAGCTACCCTTACGGTGCAAAGGTTGAAATTTCGGATTTTTCATCCCAAGTCGGCGGGGGCGGGGTTAATACCGCAATAAATTTTGCCAATCTCGGATTTAAAACAAGTGCTATTTTTAAAATCGGGGACGACATATACTCAGATGGAATTTTGGAAAACTTCAAGAAAACAACCGTCGACCTTTCAAACAAAATCCAAGACCCAAAGGACAGCACGGGGTTTTCGATAATTTTGGTAAGTTTTCAAGGGGACAGAACCGTACTTGCACACAGGGGTGCAAACGCACACATCAAAAAATCGGAAATCAATTTTGAGGCAATAAAGAACTCAAAACTCTTGTATATCGCACCGTTAAACGGTGCCAGCAACTCGGTATTGGACGATATTGTGAAATTTGCCCGTGAAAACGACGTGTACGTCTGCTTTAATGCAGGCACGACAAGCCTTAAAAAGGGGTTCAATTACCTGAAAAAAATTCTCTCTACCGCAAACATTGTGGTCATGAATAAAGAAGAGGCGTCAATGGCGACGGGAATTGTAGTAAGACCCGACACAAGAGATGTAAAATATTCCGACGAGATTGTGCATCCCGACATAAAAAGCATGCTCCAAAAACTTAAAATAAGCGACTACCAGATTATCGTAATCACCGACGGCAAGAATGGGGCATACGCTTATGATGGCAAGAAATACTATTACTGCCCGCAATTTGACGGTCCCGTAGTTTCAACATTGGGTGCGGGCGATGCGTTTGCGTCAACATTGTGTGCGGCACTTGCAAAAACAAACAGAGATGTTGCAAAATCTTTAAAAATCGCATCGGTTAATTCTGCGGGCGTAGTATCGGAGTTCGGTGCAACCAATGGGCTTTTGACATTCGAGCAAATCGAAGAAAAGCTAGCCCAAAAGCCCGACTACACCGTATTTGAGCTTGGTGTATAGACGATAAAACCTAATATCAGCACTTCATTTTCAATGTGATAAATCAAACAACAATCAGGCTCAATGTGACACGCACTAAAATCTTTCCATTAACCTTTTAGGGGGAAGTCCATATTTTTCTCGGATAAAACTCCGCCGCTTGCCAACTGGTTTAAAAAATCTTCCAACTTCGACAAATCTCTGCCACGCTTAAAACATCATTACATATAACCACATTCTAATGCATTTACAATGACATTGAAATACTTTTATAAGAATTTTACAATTTTTCCTCAAAATTCATGTAATCCACGCCGCCGACCGATTTGTAGAGGCTGATTGTCGAGATTAGGTAATCAATACGATTGGACGCCTCGGAAATTTCCGACACAATCAATGCCTCCTTTGCTCTAAGCAAGTCTAAATCCGACATCGCACCGATTGAATTTTTCTTCATCATTAGCGTGAATTTTGTCTGCTCCAGCTTGTGACGTTCACGGCTCGACTCGTAATTTTTCTTTGTTGTTTTTGCCCAATGCAATGAGTCACTGACCTCCTGCAAAGATGTTAAAATCGTCTTTTCGTACATCTGTTGAGCCTTGTCATATTCCAATTTGGAGTATCTTAGTGCCGACATTTTCGCTCCGCCCGTAAATAAATCCACCGACGGCAGAACGCCCGCTAACGCCCTAAAGGTATGGTTTCCGAAAATATTTCCAAAAGAATAAGCGTTAAACCCGACTTCTCCGTAAAGGTTAAATTTCGGAAGAAAATCACGACGTGCAACTTTTACATCAATCCCGATTTTTTGGATGTATTTTTCAGTTTTCAATAAATCGGGACGGTTTTGGATAACCTCCGCCGAAATCCCTTGGGGGATTTGCGGAGCTGAAATATAGGCGTAATACCCGCGATGAAGTTCTGTGCGGTTTCGGTCGCCCAAAAGAACGATAAGCTGGTTTTCAAGAACTTTTCTTGTGTTCTCGTAAAATTCCTTACTCTCTTTAAGTTGGGTTAAATACTGTTTTTCGGAAAGATATTCCGTTACGGGACAGAGTCCGTTCTCGTATTTTATGGCAGTCATTTTTATTATTCGGTTTTGAAGTTTTATAAGCTCTTTTTGGCTCAAAATCAGCTTGTCAGCCTTTATAAGGTTAAAATAATCCGCCGCAATCGCACTCGTTAAAGAGATATAAGTCGCTCTTTCGTTTTCCGCAACAATTTCCGCCTGCTTTTTGAGGCTCTTTGTTCTAAGAAAATTCTGCCCCCAAATATCCGCCTCGTATGTCATCGAAATCGGAAGGAAAAAATTAGACTGGTTATAATCGGGAATGATGAGTTTTCCGTGGTTAATGTTACTGCTTTGAAAAGTCCTTGATATATCGGGATAAAACCCTAACTGCGGGAGCTGATTTGCAAAAGATTGCTTCACGACTTCCCGAGCCTGTTTGGTATTAAGTGCTGCAATCTTTAAGTCCTGATTGTTGCGGTAGGCGTCATCAATATACTCAGTCAAATTTGTATCATTATATTTTGCCCACCATGCTTGGTTTAAATATATCGTTTTATCAAAATTTTCTCCGCCCTTATGCTCGGCATCTGCCGTCAAACTTACGCACGGCAAAAGCAATACAAGGGTAAATAATATCAAGAATTTTTTCATGCTTTACTTCCTCTTTTCTTTTGTGTTATCATGATAACATAAATAAAAAGAGATGTCATGGAAAAAGAAGATTTATTAAAAAGTCGAATAGGGTTAAAGCTCGTTGCAATAGGAAAGATGTCGAAAGTCTTTGCACTCCAACGGTTTGCGAAAGAAGAACACGAAATTTCGCCCGAACAGTTTTCGGTACTTGCAGTGCTTGCCGAAAATAACGGGATGCACCAAAGTCAAATCGGGCAAGCTACGATGAAGGACAAAGCCAATATTACAAGGATTATAAATATTCTTGAGACAAACGGGCTTGTCAGAAGAAATTCCGAAGTCGACAAGCGAAAAGTCAACAAAATTTATATAACCGAAAAAGGGATAAAGGCTTACGAAAAAATTTTGCCGACAATTTTGGATATTTGGCAATCTACGATTGACGGGATAAACGCTTCGGAGATTGAAGTTATGCTGAAAGTTTTGGCACAAATCAGACAGAACCTTGACGAGAAATTAAACCTTCGGGAAAAAGTATAAGAGGAAAAATTATGACGGAAGAAACACCCCAAAAACGGAAAAATAAACAAAACCACAAGAAACACCACGGAGTAATCCCCGAAAAAGTGAAGAAAAGAGTTCAATCAAGGCGGGCATTAAAGAAGAAAAACCGCCCCGAATACCAAAAGAAAAGGGTTATTGTGCCTGCCGTAACGGGCGTTATCCTGATAATTTTCGGGATAATCGGGGCTGTACATTCGACATATTTCCAATCAACCGACGACGCCTTTGTGGAAGGTCGCCTAATCTCGGTTGCCCCAAGGGTTTCAGGTTCCGTCGTAAAACTCTTGGTCGACGATAACGACGAGGTTAAGGCGGGCGATCTGCTGCTTGAAATCGACCCTAAAGATTACGAGGTGAAACTTCAACAGGCAGAAGCCAAACTTGCACAAGCAAAAGCTCAATTAAACGTTACAGACAGCGAAATTGAAACAAGCCAATCCCAATTAGGGGCATACTCTGAGGACGAAAGTTCCGCAAAATCCAAAATGGATTTTGAAAAGAAAGATTTTAAAAGGTATTCGGATATGTATTCGCACGGGATAGTGTCAAAACAGGATTACGACAATTCCAAAAAGGATTTTGAGGTTGCGGTTGCAAACCACAAGTCCGCTGCCGAGAAAACCCGTTCGGCTCAATCTACCCTCAAAACATCCGAAAGCAAAAAAGAGGCGGTAAGGGCGGATATTCAGGCACTGGAAGCGGAAGTCGAAAAAGCGAAGCTGGATTTATCCTATACAAAAATTTACGCACCGCAATCGGGACTTGTTTCATCAAGGAGCGTTGAGGCGGGCAATTACCTCCAAGTCGGACAACCGATTATGCAAATCGTCCCAAAACAGATCTGGGTCGTCGCAAACTTTAAAGAAATTCAGTTAACTAATATGAAAACCGGACAACCCGTGTCAATAAAGATTGACACTTACCCGAACAAAAGGTTTAGGGGTGAAGTTCAGAGTATTCAAAGGGCAACGGGTGCAAAATCGAGCCTTTTCCCGCCGGAAAACGCTGTCGGGAGTTACGTTAAAATTGTCCAAAGAGTTCCCGTAAAGATTATATTTAAAGAAGATATTTCAAAATACAATATCGTCCCGGGAATGTCGGCTGTCCCGAAGGTTAAAGTTAAGTAGGACGGCACGATGAGCGAACTTACCCTTGAAAAAATACCACCAAAAACGAAAGGAACAAATGCACCGAACACCTACCTTGTCGCGTTGACGGCACTTTTGCCCGCTGTGTTGGCACTTGTTGCGACCTCTGCGACAACGGTTTGCCAGCCGAATATTGCGGGATACTTTGGGGCAACCCAATACGAAACAAACACCATCATCACCTGCTACGTAATCTCGGGCGGGCTTATGTTGCCCGTGACAAGCTATTTTGCTCAAAAATTCGGAGAAAAGACATATTTTATATACAGTTTTATTTTGTTTTTAATAGGCTGTGCATTGTGTATTTTTGCACCGAATTTGCAACTGCTCATTTTGGCAAGGATAGTTCAAGGTATAGGGAGTGGAAGCCTTTTGCCGCTTTGTCAGTCGACTTTGATTAATACGTTTCCAAAAGAACAGAGAGGAATTGCAATGGGGCTGTTCGGGGTGGCGGCAATGTTTGCACCGCTTATCGGACCTTTATTCGGCGGGTATTTGACGGATAATTTGTCTTGGAAGTGGGTGTTTATCGCAAATATTCCGCTCGGACTTGTTTCTCTTTTGATGATGAAGTTGTTTTTGAAAGAGGACGACAAAGACCGCCCAAAATTCAAGAAAAAATTTGATATTGTAGGGTTTGCGTCAATTTGCGTCGCCATGGGGTGTATGCAGATAGTTCTTGATAAGGGTCAGCAGTTTAACTGGTTTGATACGGATTGGATCTGTTGGCTCACGGGGCTTGGAATTTTTGCGTTCGTGGTGTTTTACGTCTGGGAATTGGAGTACAAAAATCCGCTTGTCGAGATTAGAGTTTTCAAGAACAGGAATTTTCTTGTCGGAACTTTTGTTTCGGCGTTCATAAACGTTGTAATTTATTCAACGCTCGTACTTGTGCCGATGTTTGTGCAAAGTTTAATCGGCTACAGCCCTTCAAAATCGGGGCTTGCGATGTTCCCGAGAGCTGTTGCGTGCCTTGTAGGCTTGCTGATTATGGGGAAAGTTTCTCAGTACGTTGAAGAGCGGATTTTAGCGGGATTAGGATTTCTTTTAATGGCGGGGACGGTAATTTATCTCTCAAACTTAAGCCAAACCGCCTCGATAGAAAGTGTCGTAATCCCGAACGTCGCACTCTGTTTCTTTGTGTCGGTGGCGTTTGTACCGATTACGGCACTGGCGTTTAAGACGCTTACGCCACAGCAGACAAACGATGCTGCGTCGTTGCATGCCCTGTTTAAAAACATTCTGACCGCTATGGCAACATCCGTTTCCGCAACATTTATCGCAAGAGTTTCTCAAGTTCACCAAAATTATCTGGTCGGGAATTTGAGTTTTCACAACCCCGTTTTTCGCTACGAGTTTTCAATGTTGCAGGCAAAATTTATGCATTACTACCCTGCGGTTGTGGCAAGCAAAAAGGCTCATGGAATTTTGTACAAAAATCTTCTCTTACAGTCAAAGCTCGCATCATTTTATGACGCCTTCCTGCTCCTCGGGCTTATATGCCTCGCGATGATACCGCTTATTGCACTTTTAAAAAGTAAAACCGTTGAGGTTAAATAATCTTCCCGTTTTCTATGTTGTAAATTTTTACGCCGTCGAGAAATTCTTTGTCAAACAGAACGGTATCGACGGAGGTTATAATCGTTTGGGTTCTGTCGTTTATGGATTTTAGGAGGTAATTTTGCCTTAAATCATCCAATTCCGCAAGGACGTCATCCAGTAACAGTATCGGCTCATCCCCCGTTTTGTTCGTGATAATATCGAGTTCCGAAAGTTTAAGTGCAAGAACAATCGTTCTTTGCTGACCTTGGGATGCAAATTTTGTCGCCTCGTTACCGTTTATATAGAAAATTACGTCGTCTCTGTGAGGACCTACGCATGCTTGCCCCCGCCTGAGTTCTTCGTCGTAAGCCTCTTCTATTGCGGACGTAAACCGCTCCATAATGGTTTCGGGTTCGGTTTCACCGTCTAAAAAATCGCAGTCGTAGTCGATTTTTAAGGTTTCGGTTGCGGATATTATCCGATGTTTTTCTTTTGCAAGCTGTTCTATCTCTTTTAAAAACTTCTTCCTCAAATAAATAATGTTACTGCCCGTTATGACAAGTTGTTCATTAAAAACGTCCAAAAGAGTACGGTTAAGATTACCCGTTTTAAGGTATTCTTTGAGGGTGTTATTCTTTTGGATACGGATTTTGTCGTACTTTGAAAGCCTTTCATCATAAGCGGGATAAACTTGTGAAATTGCTCTATCGAGCCAATCTCGCCTGTCGGAAGGGTTTCCCCTCAGCAACAACAAGTCAGCAGTCGAAAAAAGAACTGTTTTTAAGACGGTCTTGAAATTTTTCGGGGTAGTTTTTGCTCCGTTAACTTTCAGGGTTCGTTTTTTCTCTCGGTTGTAACAATAATGAAGCTCAACTTCGGTGTCGGATTTAATTAAGTTAGATTTGATGTCGGCAAAATCAGAGTTGAAGTTTATAAAATCGATATGGTTTGAAGTTCTCGGACTTTTCAGGGTTGAGAGAAGATAGATACTCTCAAGGATATTTGTTTTTCCCTGTGCATTCTTTCCGATAATCAAAATTTTGTCAAAATCGCAGTCAAGAAAAATTTCTTTACAATTCCGATATTCCGTTAATTCAATATTTATAAGCCTCATAGGATTATTATACATTAAACAAAGGAAATTTTGACAAAATCTTGAAGAAACGCAAAATTTATCGTATAATTATTTTGTCAATTTATAATAAGTAAAGAGGGTTTTATATGCTCCCCGTAATAAGCGAAGAACTTGCGGCAAAAGTATTCGAGGAAATATTTAAAGATATGCCCGAATGGCGTAAACAAATGATACACTACATCAAGGACGAAAATCCCGAAATAAATACCGCCATAATCGAGGCGGCGAATAAATCGGATTTAGACCCGAAAGCGGTTGCACTGGGTGCGTATATGTCCTACAAACTTATTGAATTGGCTACTCGGGAAAACGAGAAGTTAATGGGTTTTACGGAATAGAAATATAAAAGAAAGAGAGAGAAAACAGTAATGGTCGCAATAGAAGAATTATTGGAAAAGTTGGTTACAAGCGGGGGCAGTGACTTGCATATTTCAAGCTCACTTCCGCCTTGTATCAGAGTTGACGGGAAGTTAAAAAGAATGGACTATCCGCCGCTTACTCCCGATCAAGTAGAAAATTTGCTCTTCCCGATGCTCTCAAACGAACAAAGACGACGTCTCGAGCAGGACTGGGAACTGGACTTTTCATACGGGATTGAAGGCTTGAGCCGTTTCAGGGTCAACTTTTACAAAGATAAAGGTAACTACGCCGCCGCATTCAGGACGATTACCTCAACCGTACCTTCATTTGACCAGCTGGGATTACCCGAAATCGTCAGAATTACGGCAGAAAAACCGAGAGGTCTTATTCTTGTAACGGGACCGACAGGTTCAGGTAAATCAACGACTCTTGCGGCAATGATTGACTATATCAACTCGACAAGAGCGGAACACGTTTTGACAATCGAAGACCCGATAGAATTTGTTCACACGTCAAAAACGAGTATCATCCACCAAAGAGAGTTGGGCATGGACACAAGGTCGTTTGCGAACGCACTTAAATCGGCACTCCGTGAAGACCCTGACATTATCCTCGTCGGCGAAATGCGTGACCATGAGACTATCGCTTTGGCACTTACAGCAGCCGAAACGGGTCACTTGGTCTTTGGAACTTTGCACACCTCGTCAGCATCTCAAACGGTCGACCGTATCATCGACGTTTTCCCTGAAGGTCAGCAACAACAAATCCGTGTTCAGCTTGCAAACTCGCTTGTTGCGGTATTTGCTCAAACACTTATTCCAAAACTTCAACCGGACGGGACAAAGAAGGGGCGCGTTATGGCTCAGGAAATAATGCTTGTAACCCCTGCAATATCGAACCTGATAAGAGAATCTAAAGCCGCACAAATTTATTCGACAATTCAGATGAACCAAGGTATGGGCATGCAAACACTTGAGATGGCACTGGCAAACCTTTACAACCAAAAGAAAATTTCGCTGGAAGACGCCTTGTCCAAAACCTCCAAACCAGACGAATTGAAACGTATGATTACGCTTAAACGATAATATTTTAACAGTTGGTTGGGATCTTTGAATGAGACCAACCAACTGTTTTAATAAAAATGTTGCAAAACAGAAAAAATATGTTATACTGGGGTATAAGGAAATTTTAATGAGGAAAGAATAGATTGGCTGTTTTGGCGGATAAGGCGAAGAATTTA
>CAMAML010000031.1 GCA_945836835.1 uncultured cyanobacterium
AATATGGCGTATAGTGATGGATTAGATGATGCTCAAATAAAACGGATGGCGAGTGTTCAGTTCAAAAACAGATTTAATACGCAAATGAACAACGTATACAATGAATATCAAGATAAAATTGTCGAAGCAAACGAAAAAGGTAAAAATAAGAAAGCCGCAAGACATAAAGAAGAACTTGATACCAAATTACGTGAAATTTTACAGCAAAAAATCGAAACCGAAAATCAAGACCGTTCCGATTATGCGAATATGATGTCAAGAGGACAACTTAACAGCGAAATCGGGGAAGGAAACTTTAAAACAACTAACCCGACTTACTCCTCAATTATTACTCAAGTTCCGCAGGCAGAAAAATTTATTCAGAGTAATAAGGCGTTATTCTTTACGAAAGACAAATCGGGCAAAGAAGTTTTCAATGCTCAGGCATGGAAAGATTTCTGGTTAACCCAAAGTTCAAGCAGACGTGATAATACTACCGAAGCTAACAATAAACCTGTCAAAGATTATTATATGACGCTTGGAGAAGCTGAAGGAGTTCTTGGCGGGAATAAGAATGGTTTTAAACACGAAGCTTATGTCGGTTTGGATGATCTATATGGCGGGATGAGCAAAAACGAGAGAATAAATCTCGCCAGAGATATGGCTGAATCGGCAGGTATCGTTACCGAAAAGAATAATACCGCAGGTATAAGAGCCGCTTATGTTCTCGGAGAAACAGCAAAAGGTGCAGGAATTGCAGCTGCCTCTGATATTTTGGCAAATGCGCTAATGAGCAAGATTAAAATTCCTTACTTCGGAACCGTATCCGGAACTGTTGAAGGTGTGGTTACAGGAACCGTGAACGGAACCGTTCCGTTTGCAAAAAGCGGTACAATTCAAGACCTTGACACCTTCGTTACGGAGCAATACTCCAACGGGTTCTTGGTTAACAGAATTGAAACGGAGGTTCTGGAAGAGCATAAATGGTTTGTGAACGAAGATGTTGCTTTTAGTAAAGATTATTCAGCCGAATATAAAAAGGATTATACACAAGATTACAATGGCAAGACAAGCATCCGCGATTTTCGTGTCGATCCTTGGTTGATAGGTATTGGAGGTGCCGCAGGCCTCGTCAAAGGATTGATTGGAATGAAGAAAAAACATGACAAGCAAGACGCCAAATCCGAAATCCAAATGTACGCTCGCGACAATTACAACAGAAGAACAACTTCCATCCCGGAAACCAGCGTAACGGAACAGGAACCGATTAAGACAAAGAAATTTGTCGCAACTTTGGCGGAAAGAACCCCTAAACAGGAAGATATTGCAAACAGGACGCACAAAATGCTTGTCAAAAGAGGCGGAGTTGAAAAATCGGGTCCGAATAAAGGAAAACCTTACAACCTTGCCGAAGATAAGGAAGATTACGTATCTAAATTGTACAATGTTCCGAAAGGTTCGTCTGATTTTGCAAAATTGTATGAATATATTATGGAAACAATCAACGGCGTAACTCAATACAAAGCACATCAGTACAAAAACGACAAAACATATTTCTTCCCTGAAAAACTTCCTAAAGAGCTTACCGGTCTTGATAAGGATTACGATGCAGGTGCAGAACCCGAAAAAACCTTCATTAAAATCTATCTTGCAAACAATGTCAGAACAAACATCAACGGAAAAGAAACAAGACTCAAAGGTGCTTCGGGCAGAGATGTTCACGCAACACTTGTTGCATCGCACAAAAGAAAGAGTGTCTAAAATTTCACTTAAATAATTTTGCTGACCGATTGATTTGTCAATCGGTCAGGTGTGTATATTATTTCAAAAATTAATTGTAAATTTTTGTAAAAAAAACGCCAAAAGACAAAAGTTTTTCTATGTTTGTACGTTTATATATATAAGAATGATTGTAAGAGGATTTGTCATGAACCAAAATACTCACAAAGATAAATTGAGAATAGCGGCATCAATGTTAGGGGTATTGATGCTTACGCAACAGACGGTAGGGACACAGGTTTTTGCTGCGGTAGATGCAACAAATATCACAAACTCAAACGGTTCACAGGCTTTGGCTCCCGACTCGGACGGGGCATACTATGTAACACCCGATATGTATAACGGCAGAACGGGGTTCAGGCAGTTTAACAATTTTGACGTAAAGAACGGCGATATAGTCAATTTCATCATGAAATACTACAACATAAACGGATGGGTTGACGGAGACGGCGTCACTCACACGGCGGAAACCCGTGATATAGATACGTTTGTTGCCGCTATTAAAAATACGGCAAACATTGACGGTATCGTAAACACTTTGAATGATTTTGGCGGAAATGTTTCGGGTAACCTTGTAATGGTTGCTCCAAACGGTGTTGTTGTAGGTGCAAGCGGGGTTTTGAACGTAGGTTCTTTATCCGTTCTTACTCCGACACAATCGGCATATGATACTTGGGCGGCAAACCTTAAAGACGCTCCGGTATTTCAGGGAAGAGAAAATCCTATAGTAATTAACGGTTCGAAAATATATGGTTATCTTGGCAATGGTGCTACCACTACCACGTTGCCGACTGATTTGGCAATCAATTTCGCAAAGAGCGTAACCGTCGACGGAAGAATCGCATCGGCAGGTAACATCAGCGTAAATACGGGTGCGTTTAACGCAACAAACGGTTCTGTACTCGCTGCCGGGGTTAACAACGGAACAACTGTGTTGAGCGGAACTTCGGCAGCTGATACGTTGTTCAATTCTTTGGTAAAAACGAGCAACACCGCAAATATAGATCTTACGACATCAACAGGTGCAAATATTGCAAACGGTGCAATCGTTAAGAACTACGGCAACGGAAATTCCGTAATCACTAACACCGGTTTGACCGGCATCAGTGTTGCCGGTACATTTGAAAATTCCGACGGACTTTTGAAGTTGATAAATTCCGGTGCAAACGGGATAGATATCAGCGGTACGGTTAAAAATACGGGTGACACGACCGTTACCAACAGTGGTGCAAGCGGGATTACAATAGCAAGTGCGGGACAAATCCTTAACACATCGGGAACTCTTGGTATCAGCAATAGCGGAATAGACGGGATCTCTGTTCAAGGAGCAATTCAAAATACGGGTGACACGACCGTTTCCAATACTGCCACGGGAACAAGCTCAAAAGGTATTTCGGTTTCGGGTACTATCACCAACACCGGTGCTTTGGGAATTGAAAACAGCGGGGCAGAAGGTATTTCCGTTACGGGAACAGTTTCCAATGAAGGGAACACTACAATTGGCAACAGCGGAGCTGACGGAATTTCTGTTGCAGGAAGTATCATCAACACAAGCGGAAGTTTAGGTGTTGAAAACAGCGGTTCTGAAGGTATTAATATCAGCGGCACGGTTGAAAATACGGGAGCAACCACAATTACCAACAAAGATACCGCTACTAAAGGTATTGTTTTGGCTTCAACAGGCAGAATTAATAACCATGGTTCATCGCTTACGATTACCAACAATGCAACAACGACCAAAGGTGTTGACTTACAAGGTGTCGTAACGGGTGACGGCGGTGCAACGATTAACGTTAACTCGACAAATTCCAATATTTATATGGGACATGCCGATAACGCTAACAACATCGTAGCTGACGGTAAAGTTACAATTACCGCAACTACGGGTGACGTTTTGAACAACGGCGTTGCAAAAACTCATATTAAGACTACGAACGGTGCTGATTTGGAAATCACCGCAACCAACGGTTCAATCGGTGTTGAAGTAGGTCCTTGTTCCGACGGAGTTTGCACGGGTATAGGACCTTCCGCAAGAGATTTGACAAAATCCGTTAACACCTCGATTGACGGAACAATTAAGGCTACAAGCACGGGGGCTTCGGAAGTTATTAACCTTGCAAGTTTAGACAAGAATATGAATGTCGACCAAATCAAGGCTGACGGACGAGTTATTTTGTTGGCGGACGCAACCAATAAAGCATCTGCGGCATATGATATCGTTAACAGCTCAAAAGACGGTACGACTGCAAACATTACGGGGGCAGGTATCTCGATGATTGCAAGCGGTGGTATCGGCTCATCTTCCGCTCCGTTGACCTTTGTTCAAACTCAGGGAACATTTAACCAAAACTACGTTAAAGAAGGAACTACGTTGCAAAACGACATAACGGGGTATACTCCGACTGCAACCCAAGGAATGGATGTTTTGGCAAACCAAGGCGATATTAACATTAAAGGGTTGGATGTAGACAATAAACTTGTCGATACCGAGGTTTGTTCGATTGTTGCAAGAAACGGTAACGTAAATGCCGAATTTTCGGGTAATACTCACGTAAAAGAAGTTACCGCAAGCAACAAAGTCAACCTTACCGCAAGAGGCAAGTATTTGATTGTTGACAATTTGGGAACCGTTCCGACATATCAGACTTCGGGCGACTATTACGGCGGATATACCAACTTAAATCCTACACAGGCAAACTTAACCGCTTTGGATTTGGCTGCGGTCGGCGGAACAAACAACAACCCGCACGCAACGGTAGTCGTTAAAAACGGAACGATTAAGGGCTTGGGTAAGGGCAGACCTGAGCATGAACAGGATTTAAACATTGTTGCGGATCATGCGTATGCAGGCGGTTACGAGTTTATCACCGACGGACCTCACAGAGGAGAGGACGGAAAGTCTTATTATGTTGAAAACTCGGCAACTTCGACTTTGACAAACGCTAACGGCGGAACCGTTTCAATCAGAACGACGGCGGTTAGACCTCAGCATGTTTCTCCGGTTGGTGATACGTCAAGAAGAATTTATTACACCGGCGGAAGTATTCAAGGTGATTATGACGATTACGACGGCGTAGATAAAACAGGTAATAACAATGATTCTCAAGCCGGAACTATTTATGACGATGATAACCTCGTAATTCCTGACGAAGGTCCACAAGAACCCGATGTCCCACCGGAAGAACCTGATGAACCGGTAGATAACGACATCGACTCCGATTTGGACAGCGACTTGGACGGCGATATTGACTCCGACATTGACACAGATTCCGATGCCGATACCGACGTTGACGCCGATTCCGATATTGATAACGACACAGATGCCGATGCTGATTTGGATTCGGACAGCGATGACGATCCTTCGGGAACAGATCCTGATCCTGACGGAGATGGCGATATTGAGGTTGACGACGACATTGACTCCGACTTGGACAGCGACTTGGACGGCGATATTGACTCAGACGTTGACACCGATACCGATGTTGACACTGACGTAGACGCCGACAACGATACGGATACGGACGTGGATAACGACACAGATGCCGATGCTGATTTGGATTCGGACAGCGATGACGATCCTTCGGGAACAGATCCTGATCCTGACGGAGATGGCGATATTGAGGTTGACGACGACATTGACTCCGACTTGGACAGCGACTTGGACGGCGATATTGACTCAGACGTTGACACCGATACCGATGTTGACACTGACGTAGACGCCGACAACGATACGGATACGGACGTGGATAACGACACGGATACCGATACTGATGTCGATATTGATACGGACATCGATACCGATACGGATATTGATACCGATGTTGATACCGACACCGATAATGACAACGACAACGATGCTGATAACGACAGTGACGCCGATGCGGATAGCGACAAAGATGGCGACGGAGACAAAAATCCTGACAAACCTGTTGATCCGGATCCGCTTCCTGACGAGATTGTACCGGAGACCCCTCAATTCCCTAACTTGGTTTCTTATTCTCAATTAAGAGATATTGAAGAAATCAAACCTGCGATAGACAAACGTCAGACCATCAGGTTCTCGCCTAATGATGTTGACGGATTACAATTCACATCAACCGAAAATGTTGTTGCGGTCTCAAACATCTCAAGAGGCGGTGTTTCCCTGCAACATAACAAAAACCTCAAAGTAGGTGACGTTCTTCCTATCCATATCGCTTACGGCGATATTGAGGTCGATGCCGAAGTTGAAGTCGTCACGGCAAGCGATGTCCAAGCAGGAGCAAAATTCCTCAACCTCGATCAGGCTACCGCTAACAAACTCCTTTACTTGAGTATGTTAGACCCTGAAACGGTTGCGGTAAACACTTCACGGCTAAGCAACAATAATCAATAAAACGTTAAAAAAGACATGAATTTGAATTTTTTAAATAAAATTCAATTCATGTCTTGATTATATTTGTACTTTGTGATATAATGAGCATGCTCAGATATATCGTTAATTTTTAATTTAGTTAGAGGATTAATTAATATTTTAAGTTTAACAACAGTTGTGCTAAGTATAGAGATTTTCAATTAAGAGGCTAATAATTATGTATGTAAACAAATGTGTCAAGTGCGGACGAGAGTTTGAAACAAAAAATCCCAAGAGGGTTATATGTCCCGATTGCTTGTATCCCGATAAGAAAATGATGATTACCCCGACACCGTCGGATAGCAGTCAATCTACAACACCGTCGGAACCGACGGGGGTGGTCGAGCAAACTCCTGAGAATGCGGGAAGTTATTCGTACGGCGGCGGAGAAAGTCAGCCGAAGTTTTACAGCAGTTACAGTGCGGGAGAGGAAAGACCTCGTCCGCAACAACGCAGCTATTCCACAGGCGGGTATTCAAACAACCGCCAGGGCGGTTATCGTCGTGATAACAACCAAGGTTATCAACGCAGAGATAACAGAAATTACTCGGGACAAAATCGTCAGAGCGGTTATAATAACGGGTATCAACGTCGTGATAACACTCAAGGCGGTTATAACAACAATCGTAACAACTATTCAAACAACCGTCAGGGCGGGTTTAACAGAAATAATACAAGACGTCCTAACGGGTTTAACGGGCGGAATAATTTCAACAACAGACGCCCTATGAACAGAAACAAAGCACCTAAACAGTTGCTTGTAAGTAAGGAGCAATTAGAGCAAATCGAAATGCTTTACAAGACGATGTTGCCTCTGCCTAACCCGGATGTACACGAAGTTATCGGTGAAAAAATCGGGTTGGAACCGAGAAAAGTTTTCTTCGGGATTAATCTTGTAAGGCAAAAGATGATGTTGCCGAAGTTGCCGTTCCCGAAACGCAAACTGGCTATCACTCCTGATCAGCTCTTTGCCATTAAGAATTTGTACGAGCCGTTGTTGCCGTTGCCTCCAATCGGATGCCATAAGATTATTGCGGCACAGTTAAAAATGGATGAGTGGCGTGTACACGTCGGTATCGGCTTAATCAGAACTCAAATGGGCTTGCAACGTTGGAACCAGGAACGAGAAGACGCTCCCGAAGAGTTTAGAACCAAACCGAAAGAAGAAGTTTTTGAGCAGTTGTCGCTGACGGCACCGGTTGTTGAAGAAAAATCGGAAGAGGCGGAAGTTATTGCAGAAGTTGAAAAGCCGAAAAGAGGACGCCCTAAGAAGGTTGTTTCCGAAGAAAAGGCTGAGTAGTCGGTAAAACTTATGGTTGAAAAATATATTTCCGTCGGGAAAATCCTGAATTTTCATGGGATAAAGGGGGGTGCAAAAGTCGGATTTACAAAAGGTCAGGAAGATTTTGTAACCTCTTTGGAAGAAGTTTTTGTCCAAGACGGGACGGAGTATTTGCCTTTGTCGGTCGAAAGTTCCGTGTTGCATAAAAATTTTGCTCTTATGAAGTTCAAAGGGATTAACTCTATTGACGAGTTAATGGAATATAAGGGAAAACTTATTTTTGTAAAGGAAAGCTATGTGCGTGAAACATTGGACGAAGATGAGTTTTTGATTGATGAGCTGGTAGGGCTTTCCGTGTATGACGATGAAGGGAAAAAGCTCGGGTTTGTCGTCGGGGTGTCAAATAACGGGGCAAGCGACTTGCTTTCGGTTAAGACAAATTCGGGAAACATTTCTTTGGTGCCGTTTGTTAAAGCGATAATACTTGGCGTAAGCATAAAAGAAAAAAAGATTACGATAAACAATCTAAAAGGGCTTTTGGAATGATTTTTGACATAATGACGTTGTTTCCCGAAATGGTTGAAAATTATTTTCAATACAGTATTTTAAAGCGGGCTGTAGAGAGTGGGATTGTAACGGTTAGAACTGTTAATCCTAGGGATTACACGGAAAACAAACACAGGAAAGTCGATGATATGCCTTACGGCGGCGGAGCGGGGATGGTGTTGATGCCCCAGCCGTACGTTGACGCTTACGAAAGCATTGAGCGGTGCGAAAACTCTTTGACGGTGATGTTGTCACCTCAGGGTGAGCCGTTGACGGACAGATTGGTTAATGAGCTTGCGGGGTATGAGCAGTTGATAATGTTGTGCGGGCATTACGAGGGGTTTGACGAGCGGATACGAGAGATTATCAAGCCTAAGGAAATTTCGGTCGGGGACTTTGTCTTGACGGGTGGGGAGTTGCCGGCACTTTGCGTGGTGGATGCAGTGAGCCGTAAATTGGAAGGCACTTTGGGCAAAATCGAGTCGGCGGAAGAGGACAGTTTTTCAAACGGGTTGCTGGAGTACCCGCAGTATACGCGTCCGAGAGAATATCGGGGGTTGAAGGTTCCGGAGGTGCTTTTAAACGGAAATCATAAAGAGATTAATGAGTATCGACTGGAGCGTTCATTGGAAAGAACGAGGAAAAAACGCCCCGACTTGTATGCCAAGTATCTTGAACGCACGCAGGACTTGTAGGTGTCGGTGTTCGACATTTTTAGTTATTAAGTGATTAAGTTAAAAAAGCAAATATCAAGAACTTTAGATTTCACGATTTACGGCATACAGTTGCTACAAGGCTTGCTACAAAAGGTATTGATTTGACAGTAGTACAAGGGATACTTGGACATTCAAAGATTACAACCACCCAAAGATATGCACATCCTGTTCCACAAAGGAAACTTGAAGCAATTGACATTTTAGATAAATACACAACATAGATAGTTGTTCTATGACACTCCTTTCAGTAATTTCCCTTTATCAAATTTGATAGAGGGATTTTTTTAGTTTCACTTTTTTGTGTTTTATTTTCACCTAATTTTGAATAAGTTTTGTTTGAACAATTACACACTGTAATTTTACATACAGAACAAGATTAAATTAACTGTGAGATGGATATAGTATTGATTGAGTATGTTTTTACTCTTTCTCTTAAGTTTACAAAATTTATCTAAAATACAGGGATTATACAGCCAATAGCCTTAAAGCCTTGTTACCATTGTGTTTGATACCTATAAATTTTTGTTGAAAATA
>CAMAML010000032.1 GCA_945836835.1 uncultured cyanobacterium
AGTGTCTTTAAGTCGTCGGGGTTACCGAGTGCGGATAAGGCGGCATTAGATGCGGTTAAACTCACCGCTCCGTTTAAGCCGTTGCCTGCGGAGTACAAAAATTCAAGTATTGATATTCAGTTCACGTTCGATTATAACGTATTCGGGGCAGGGTATTAGTATTTACAAAAAAATGATGTAGCAGAAAATATAAGAGGATTAAAACTATGGAACTTTTATGGAACTCAATTAAAATGGACTGGCCTGTATTGTTGCCTATTCTTGTATGTGCCGTTTTGGTCGTACAGGTTGTATTTCAAAGATGGTCGGTTTACAGCAAAAACAGACGTGACATCAGACTTCTAATTCCGAGAATACAAAAAGAATTGCTTGCAAACAATTTGCAGGGCGTTCAAAATGTCGCAATTCAATGTGGCGGTGTTGTCGGTGAAGTCGTCGAAGAGGCGGCAAGAATTTTCTCGGAACAAAGAGCAGGATTTTCAAGAGCTTTCGACATTTCAATCGCATTAGCAACGAGAAAATTGGAAAAACATTTGACAATTTTGGGTACAATCGGCGGTGTCGCTCCGTTTTTGGGATTGTTCGGAACGGTTGTGAGAATTTTGTTCACCTTCCAAGATTTGGCGGCCCAAGGTAACCAGTCGGCGGCTGTCGCAAACGGTATCGCGTCAGCTTTGATCGCTACCGCTTTCGGTTTGATTGTCGCTATTATCGCCGTAATCTTTTTCAACTCTTTCCAATCCGTTGTTAAGCATTACGAAGACGATTTTCAGCTTATCAAGCTGTTGTTCTTGAACTTTGTTGATGCGGAAGAAACGACTTCTCAATCAACTTCAAATGTGTAAAATATAAGGGAAACTTAGACAAATGAGTTCAAAAAATAAACTTTTCACAGAGATAAACATAACGCCGTTGACGGATATTTTCCTTGTGCTGTTGATTATAATGATGGTAATCGCACCAACATTCCAGTCGATGGACAACACGATTGTTGCCCCCGAAATTAACAGCGGAATTGCGATTGAGCAAAAGAACGCAACCGTTTCAATCAATCGGGAAGGGGTTATGTATCTCAATGGAAAACAGATTAAGCAAGACGATTTGGTATCCGAATTGACGACGCTCAAGCCGACGTTGGAAAAGCCCGAATTAGTAGTAAAAGCGGATGAGTCCGTAAAAAGTTCCGAAATTTTAAGGGTAATGGACGCGGCACAGGAGGCTGAGTTTAAAAAACTTATCGTTGCCGGAGAACCGTTGTCTAAGAAGGAACAAAAAACTTTAAAAGAAAAAAATACTGACAAGGTTAAAAAAGGAGCATAGAAAAATGCCTAAGGAAAGAAAAACGTTTAATGAAATTAACATAACTCCGTTGACGGATATTTTTCTTGTGTTGCTGATTATAATGATGGTAATTGCTCCTTTGCTTGACCAGCAGGGCTTGAACCTTACAGTTCCCGAGAACGTTTCGGAGGAAACGGTTAAAAACAAGGAAAACAAAATTCTGACGGTTGTCGTGACTGCCGACAATCGGTATTATATCGGGGATGAAGAGGTTTCGGTGAGCGAATTGGAAGGGGTTTTGCAGGCTCAGGCAAAGAATTATCCCGACGGCATGCTTATCAGAACGGATGGGGACGCAACTCACGGTGCGGTCGTAAAGGTTATGGACTGCGCGAGAAACTCGGGCATAACCGCAATCTCAATCTCGGAAAGCTGATTATTCTCTATTATGCAGGAACGAGTTTGCCTTTAACTCTTCTTTGGGCGTGGCTTACGATACGTCTTTGGGTCGGATGTACAGCATTTGTCGGTGATTTCTTGAGGTATCCCGCAGCCATGTTACCCGCTTCGGTAAGAGCTTTTCCTGCTTTATCTCCGTTTTTAATCAGATTATCAACAAAGCTACCGCCGCCTGCCTTCTTGATGGTGCCGTCTTTTAGACCTTGAACCTGTTTTTTAGCGGCTTCCGCGTCAAACTTGAAGTTTTCGGCTTTAAACCCTTCGGTTTTCATTTGTTCTTGGAACTGAGCTTTATATTGTTGTTTAAATTCTTTTTTGGACAATCCGCCGAGATTTCCGCTTTCTTTAGCCTCTTTTGCAGCTTCTTTTGCGGCTAATGATGCTGTCGCACTGTCTTTTGCAGCTTGGGTAGATTTATCTATTTCATCGAATGTTTTACTCATTTCTTTGGTTTGTTTAGCGGCTGCCGCACCCGATTGAATAGCTTGTCCCGCACTGGTTAAAGCACCCGCAATATCACCTTTTGCGGCATAAGTAACTGCTTGAGCCGCTTGAGCAACCGTTTGCCCGTATTTACCGACGGTTTGAGTAACTTTGCCGACTTTTTGAACTACTCCGCCTGCATTTATTAATGCTTGACCGGCTGCTGCGGTGTATGGAATTGCGGCCATAACTTTTCCAACGGCTTGCATTGCTTTACCGACGATTTCAACGGTTTTACCGACTGTTTCTACTGTTTTGGAAATATCTTCGACTTTCTTTTCAACTTTTAGAGCTTTATCCGCTGCCGATTGTTGTTTTTCTTCGGCTTTTTGGGTTTTGGTGTAGTATTTACTCTTCATCTTAACCATGGTGTTCATCGTGCGAACGGTCTTTTGGTTAGATGTCGTAATCTTGTCCATTTTGACGCCAATACTGTTGTTGGCAGTGATTTTTGCCTCTAATTGCGCACTTAAGGACGCAATTTGAGATGCGTTTCCGCTTGAAGATGAACTCGAAGACGAAGTTGTTTGTCTGGAAGATTTAGCCTGCCCCAATGATGTTTTTTTGTTGTTTGCCTCATCTTCTCCCGCAAGTTTAAGCGAAAAAGCACTCTTAGTCCCCGTACCCGTGCTGTCGGTACTTTGCAAAGATGCGATTTGAGCCTGAATGTTTTGGATTTCCTGATTGTTTTGTTCAATTTGTTTACCCAAATCCGCAGATTGGCTCTGACCTTTTTTCAAGTCTTTTTGAGCCTTTTTCATTTGCTTGTCAAGGTTTTGGGTATCTTTTTTCAAGGCTTTTTTGTCTTTTGTTGCGGTTTTGCTTGCCTTTGCGGACTCTTTGTTAAGCGATTGAGCCTCGCTTGCTTCACTTTTTGCCTTTTGATTTTGTGAATTAGCTTCATTTGTGGCTTTTTCTCCATCCGCAGCGGATGCTCCCGTTGTTTGTTTTTTATCTTCCGAAGAGTTTTTTGCTCCTACCGTTTTGTTTTGGCTTTTAAGTTGAGTTCTTCTTTCCTCAAGTTGTTGATCAAGCATTTCCAATTTAATGTTGGTGCCGCCCCGTTGCATTCTTGCTCTCAAGGCAGCTTGAGCATTTGTTACATCCGCAAGGGTATTTAACTGTTTCGGATTTTCATAGGACTGTGCTCCGGTTGTTGCACCCGAAGATGTTCTTGCGGAAAGCTGTCTGACGGATGCCGAAACATTCATATTGGTTTGAGTGCTTTTAGCCCCTTGAGACCCGTAAGAGCCTGTCGTTTTAGAGCCGCTTGTTTGGTTTTGCCCTTTTACTTGAGAAAATATGGAAATATCCATTTTGTTTGTACGAGCTTGAGTAGTGCCGGTTTTTGCGGCACCGCCTTGTTGCTGACGAAGAAGTTTTATCTTCTCTGCCAGTGACAAGCTATTCAAATTTGTTGAATTAATACTCATAATAAAGCTCTGCTTTCTCTCTTAAATATATAAAGTTTTGGAATTTCACCCGATTTCAAGGGGTTTGAGAATTGTTACAATTCTTAATCCTTTTTGAAAATAATCTCTCGGGGGATGTTAAACAAAAATGTTGAAGGTAGGATTTACGACAGAAAGGAGAAAAATATGTTAGAGCTTTATTATTCCGAAACCTGTCCTTTTTGCCAAAAGGTTATAAAATTTTTCCGTGAAAATAACGTGGAATTTGTCCCGAAAGAAGTTTTGGACAAAAAAAATTACAACGAGCTTATGGAGTTGGGCAAACTTGCGCAAGTTCCGTTTCTTCACGATACAGAACGGGACGGGCGAATTTATGAATCCGATGATATAATTGGTTACGTCAAAAACTTGTTAATATAAGGAAATTTTTGTTATGTATAACTTTTTTTCGGAAAACTTTGAATACGATGAATGTACCGCACACGGGGCTTGCTCCGTACCTCCGGGGATTTCGGCACTGCACGAGATAATCCTCATAACGCTTCGGCAGACGGCATTTTATATTCTGAAACTAAAAAAACTTTCGACCGATACCGCCAAATTTGAGAACGGGATTATCGATACTTTTGCAAATATTGTTTCCACGACTGACTACAGCGATGAACAGCTTTTGGCGTTGTTTACAAACGCCTACGGTAAATTGCTCGCTATTCGGGAGTTGTATAGAAAAGTCCATAAAGAACACGGACTTACCGTTACGGACATTAAAGATTTTCTTAAAATTACCCCGAATATGAATTTGTCCCAAATTATTTCTCTTGGCGAAAAATTTTTCCTCGAAAAGTACAGAACAAACACCAAAAGTCAAAAAAATTACACGGACGTAATCGTTTTTCTCATAAAGAGTTTGAGTGCAAACCTCTCAACGATAATGAGCTACGCACCGGCTCCTCGGGAAGCTGTCGAAACCCTTATCGCCACCCTTAATTTCTTAAACAAAAAAACAACTTCCGCAACAAGATACAAAGCCCAAATAAAACTTCTGACAGAAGTCGACAAACAACTTATCGAAGAAATTTCCGAAATTCAAACGAGAGAGTACGGAAAACTTCGGGAGGTAAAAGTTTCAAAATCAACCGAAAAGGGAAAAGCCATTCTCGTTTCGGGAGCAAACATAAAAGATTTGAAAAACCTTCTAGACTTTATCGGGGATGAAAAACTTGACGTCTACACTCACGACGACCTCCTAATCGCACACGCATTCACTCACTTTGAAAAGTACACCAACCTAAAAGGTCAATACGGAACCTGCAGCGACAACTGTGTTTTCGATTTTGCAACCTTCCCCGGTGCAATTCTTTTGAGTAAAAATTCAAACGTCAATACGGAGTATCTTTACCGAGGGCGACTTTTCACCACGTCCGAAATCTTGCCCAAAGGGGTTATTGCGGTCAAGGATAACGATTTTTCCGAACTCATAAATTCCGCAAAGTCCGCCAAAGGCTTTGCAAAAGGGCAGGAACGGGATGCCGTCCTTGTCGGGACGGATGAAAATGAGCTTGATAAACGGCTTGAAGAAATTAGCGAAAACTTCAATTCTCACAAAATCAGTAAAATTGTAGTCCTCGGGCTTGTAGGTAAGGCAAAAACTCAATACGAATACTTTGAAAAACTCGTAAAACTCCTTCCCGCAGACGTATGCGTCCTGAGTTTTTCTTACAACAAACGGAGAGAAAATTTTTTGCACATAAATTTAGCCAACAACCGTCCGCTTTTATACAGCGTACTCTATAAGCTCTTTAAAACCCTACCGCCTGCAAATCCTCGTATAGCGTTCTTTTTCGGGCGGTGTGACGTCAGTTCCATTTCAAACATGATTTATATGAAGGAAATCGGTGTAAAAAACCTTTTCCTCACAAACTGTTCCCCGAACGTTATTAACCCGATAATCCAAAACTTTCTTGAAACAAACTACAACATTAAGCCGACCTCAACCCCCGAAAAAGACATCAAAAAATTCCTGTAACGACCAAAAAAGAAAGAGGGCTGAAACTTAGCCCTCTATTTTTTCCATACTCTATGTTAATCTAAAAACTTGCAACCGCTGCCCCGTTCGTAAGCTGACGAAGAACAGAAATAGCCTTCTTCAACTGAACATCATTCTTTTTTTCAATATCCTCATCCGTAAGTTTTACAACAACATCGGGCGTGATACCTTTTTTGTGAATATCCGTTCCATTCGGGGTTAAATATTTTTGGATGGTGATATTCACCCCGCCCGAGTCCCCCGGAAGTTTGTTAATCTGTTGAACCAATCCTTTCCCGAAAGACTGTTCCCCAACGATTACGGCTCTACCGTGATCCTTCATTGCCCCCGAGAAAATCTCGCTTGCCGATGCCGACCCCTTGTTTATAAGAACGACAACGGGTTTTCTCGTAACAACTCCTCTGGTTGCGTTTTCTCTGTCACAATACATATCTCTGTCAACGGTCGACACAATCGTCCCGTGGTCCAAAAACATGTCCGCAATAGTTATCGCATTACTTAACAGTCCGCCCGGATTTGAACGAAGGTCTATGATGAACCCTTTTTTGTTGTAATCTTTTTCCAGTATGCTTCTAAATTCGGTTGCAGCATTTCTGCTGATAAACGAACTCAATCTTATATACCCGAAGTCGCTTGGCATATTGATATTTTCGGGAACTTTTTCGGAAATGGATTTGACCGCAATATTTGCCCTCGTAATCGTGTAGAGCTTAGGTTCCTGCGTCCCTCTTTTAATCAAAAGAGAAACCTTTGTACCCTCTTTCCCTCTGATTTGATCGGCAGCCTTGTCGACCGTGATACTCTTGGTGCTTTTGCCGTCGATTTCAAGTATCTCATCTCCGGCAAGCAACCCCGCTTTTTCGGCAGGCGTATCTTCAATCGGTGCAATTACGGTTAACTTTCCGTCTTTTATTCCGATTTGAATACCGATTCCCTTCAGTGAACCGCTTATAGAATTTGTTTCTTCCGCAAACTCTTTCGGGTCAAGAAATTTTGTGTACGGATCGTTTAAACTTGCAATCATTGTGTTTATCGCAACGTAAGCGTCCTCGTTTGTGGTTATTACGTGGTCGTACTTATGCCGCCATTTTGACCAATCCTGTGCGTTGTTCGTGCTGTCTACATATTTTTCGTTCACCATATTCCATACGTAATCGTACAACGCCACGGGTGAATACGCCATGACATTATTTCGGATTATACATCCGAACAAAAATAGGAATATGCTTACCGTTATTATACTTCGTCTCATAAATGTTCTCATTTTCTTGAATTTTACCTCCACATTTACCCTTAACCTTCTTTGGCACTTGCCTGCTTACTTTGACGGTTACTTATAGAAAAAGTTCCCGACCAAATTCAAAGGTTAAAAAATAACTGCTGTATTTATAATACCACAAGCATAAAAAAATTTCACTTTTTATCTAGATACCTTGTGAATGATCATAATTGAAGATATTTGCACAAGATGTTTTACCTTGCCAACTTAAATCCGAGCAGTGCAAATAGTCCATATTAGAGCGATGAATAAGCCACCCCGTACATCCCGTACCGTATTTGCTGTCCAAACAATGGTTCTCAAAAGTCGTGGTTAAATCGTTTCTCTCACCCGCAGGGAAGAAACCGAACTTTGTAAGATAGAATTTGAACGTGTCGTAACCGAATTGATTAGGCGGTTTTTTCCCGTTAACATCTATAAGAACTTCTCCGCAAACTCTCGTAAAGTTTTTCTCGTTGCCGTAGACCAAACTGCAGGCAGGATCCAAAACTCTTGTTGCAACAAGAAGTCCGTCTACAATGCGAGCGGTCGAATAGCTTGAGTCCGTGGAAAGGTTTATCCCCGAAGAGGTGTTGTCCAGGTATCGAATGTCCATATCCGCCCAGCAACCGCCGTTCGAGTCGCAATCTTTAATAACTTTGTAATAAGCTCCAATGGCAACATCCATTAAATTATTTGCTCCGTCAGGACTGTTTGGAAAATACAGAGACCAAACGGTCGGATCGCCCACTTCCGCATTACTTTTGGCAAAAGATTGCGTCAGTTGAGAATAAAACTTCCTTACGGACGTTGTCGTCTGGCGTTCCCTGTGTTGAGCCGACATCATTGGCATAATAATTGTGGCAACAATGCCAATTATACCGATAGTGATTAAAACCTCGGCAAGAGAAAATGCTCTCGGTCTAATCGATTTCATACTATTCTGCTTCTGCATTACAAATCCTCTCGTTTTGCTAAATGTGCCTATATTTATTATAACATATGTAAAAACTATTGCAACATGTTTCATCCAAAAATATTAGTCGACCGTGCAATTACATAAGAATTTTCTCAAGAGTAAAATATTTTTGAATAAAAGAGGAGGGATTATGTCAAAACCAATATCCAAGTCAATCGTAAAAACGGCAGAAAAAACCAAGTCCGAAAAGATTACGGTAATCACAAACCACCTGAAAATCGACGGCTACCTTTTAATCCATGACGGCAAGTGCGATGCCTGCAACGACGAAATCATAACGTTAAGAAACGCACTTGTTTGCAGATTACAGGACTATTGCACCTGTGAAGGCGAGCAGTGCCAATGCAGCGATTACGTATGTTTCAGATACGATTGGCTGAACATTTGCGTAGACGAAATCGTGGCTTACAGCGTCTTGAGCGAATAAATCAACATGCGGAAGGAACAATCCTTCCGCAATCCGTTCAAATCTTCCGAGCAAAAAAATAGACCTTGTCCATGGAGGAGCGGGCAAGGCAAAATTTATATATAAATGCAGAAGAAAGAATGTATTTTAAAAGCTTACCATATTTTAAACCGAACCGGTTATCTAAGATAAATCTTGTCGCAACCCCGAAAAAGTGTCCGGATACGATAAGCTTTACATCATTAATATACGGTATTTTTCAGAATTTTTCACCTCCCCGCAGAATAATTTTTTTGACAGTCGTCTAATTCTTTAGGATTAGTTACTTTGCCCGTATTGAAAAGAACTCCGTCTTGATATGTTTGAGGCTGTAATTAAGGTTTTTGAACAGAATATGAAGTTTTGTAAAGTCGTGTTTGTAAATATATAACTAATTCTTAGGGATTAGATTTGAAAGTTTTATTATTTGATTTGTTTCAATTCATATTTGTGCTATACTGGGGTAAAGCCCTGTATGGGGTGATGAAAGTTTGTATGTAGTATAAAAAGAGAGGGTCTTATATGGCATTAC
>CAMAML010000033.1 GCA_945836835.1 uncultured cyanobacterium
GAATTATGCACCTAATGCCGTAGAATCCAAACTTGTACTTGATAATACTCCTTTGGGTACTACAATATTCTTAAAGGCGTCAAGAAGTATGAAGTTTGAGGAAATTATCAAAAATATAAAGGGAGAAGTTAAGCTATGATAATGATTACGGTGGCATTTATACTCTCAATGATTTTGAGTTTGTTGTTCGGGGTGCCGTATATAAGTTTTTTGAAAAAACATACAATCGGGCAGTACGTGAAGGATTGTGCCCCCGAAGCCCACGCAAAAAAACAGGGAACTCCGACCACCGGCGGGGTATTCATTGTTTTGGCAATAGTTATTGCCTCGTTCATAACGCTTTCGATGGCGGAAAGACTGAACAATATGTCGGTCATTGCGATTATAACCCTTTTATTCTACACTTTTGCGGGATTTCAGGATGATTATTTGAAAATAAAAGGGCATGCAAATGACGGGTTGTCCGCTAAGGGTAAACTTTTACGACAAATCGCAATAGCGATGCTTCCGACATTTTTTGTGATGACCGCATACCCTTACGGTTCTACCGTATTCTTCGGGCATCATTCAATAAATTTAGGGTGGTTCTATCCGATTTTTGCAATCCCCGTCATAACGGGGGCGTCAAACGCCTATAACCTTACGGACGGATTGGACGGGCTGGCGGCGTCGACGGGGGTGTTTGCGTTTTTGGGCGTAGCGGCGGTTGCTTTATTGGGTGGGTATCCCGAATTGGCGATTATTGCCTCAACCGTTGCGGGAGCGTTGTTCGGGTTCTTGAGATATAATAAGCCGAAGGCTGAAGTCTTTATGGGCGATACCGGCTCGCTTGCAATCGGCGGGTTGCTCGGAACTTTGGCGGTTATGGGTAAATTTGAACTCCTTTTGATTTTCCTTGGCGGAGTTTTTGTTTGCGAAACGCTTTCCGTCATAATTCAGGTAGCGAGTTTTAAGACTACGGGGAAAAGAGTTTTCAAGATGGCACCGATACACCACCATTTTGAACTTCTCGGCTGGAGCGAAAAAAAGATTGTGATTGTTTTTGCTCTTACGTCCGCAGTTTTGGCGTTAATCTCGTTTGCAATCTACTTTCTTGGTATGATAGGGGTGTTTTAATTATGAAATACGAAAGTCGGAAGGGTGAAAAAGTTCTTGTTTTAGGTTTGTCCCTGAGCGGGGTGGCGGCTGCAAAGTTTTTAAAACGACATGGAGCGGATGTTTGGGTTACGGAATATTCGGCGGAAAAAGAAGAGCAAAAGCCGATTATTGAAGAACTGAAAGCTCTTGGGATACATGTTGAAACAGGCGGACACAGCGACGAGTTTATCGAAAATTCGACACTTGCAGTAACAAGTCCGAGCGTGCCTTTAGACAGCCCGATTATGGAAAAACTTAAAGAAAAAAATATAAAAGTCATCTCGGAAGTCGAGCTTGCGTCAAATTCGACCGAAAAGCCGTTTATTGCGATTACGGGGACTAACGGGAAAACCACGACGACCGCACTTACCGCCCACATTTTGAGCGAGAAATACGTTGCGGAACCTTGCGGAAATTACGGAAACCCGCCTTGCGATTTAGTCGACGACGGAAGAATTGATTATTTCGTTTGCGAATGTTCATCTTTTCAGCTTGCTTATTCGGGGGAATTTGTGCCAAAAATTTCGGTGTTTACGAACTTTACCCCCGATCATATCACCTGGCACAAGACTTTGGACAATTATTTTGAGGCAAAAGCAAGGATTTTTAAGTACCCGCAAAGCCCTGCGTATTCTATATTGAACGCAAAAGACCCCAAATTGCTCGAGTTTTCAAAGCAAGCGGAGGGGACGGTATTCTTCTTCGGGGCGGAAGTCGGCGAAAACTGTTCTTACGTAAAAGACGGTGCAATTTTCTTTAAGCAAAACGGCGTTGAAGAAAAGATTATCAACGTAAAAGATTGCCCGTTTATAGGAGAACATAACTGGCAAAACGCCGAATGTGCAATCATTTGTGCAAAGTTAGAAGGAGTTGAGACCGAAAAAATTCGTGAAGGCATAATGAGTTTTAAAGTTCCCGAGCATAGATTCGAAAAGTTTGCCCAAAAAGGGGGGATAACTTTTTACAACGACTCAAAGGCGACAAACCCCGAGGCGTCACTGGTTGCGATTAATTCGTTTAACGGCGAAGATGTCGTATTGATTGCGGGCGGACGGGACAAGCTCACGGATTTAGCGGAATTTTGTGAGGCGGTAAAAGAGCATATCTCAACGGTTATCCTAATCGGTGAGGCGACCGAAAGGTTTGAAGAGAACCTCATAAACCACGGTGTTAAAAATATTTTGAGAGAAAACTCTCTGCTGGCTGCGGTCGATACTTCGATTTCTCTAAAGCCCGACGTGGTGTTATTGTCCCCTGCGTGTGCAAGTTTTGATATGTTCAGCGGTTATGAAGAAAGAGGAAGGGTGTTTAAGGCGGATGTCTTATCGAAAATCGGAAAGAATTAGGGATAAATATATCGAAGAGCATAAAAATCGGCATTTGCAAAGCGTTATCACGTCCTCACCCGACCGAGCTTTGCTTATCACGGTTACATTCCTTGTAATCATTGGGTTTATGGCGATATTTTCGGCGTCTGCCCCAAAATGTCTGGAAGAAGGCGGAAACCCCGCTCAATTCCTTTTAAAACAGATGTTATGTTTTGTTGTCGGGTTTATCGGGCTGAAGTTCTTTTCAAACTACGACTATAAAAAACTTGCCGACTGGAACGTAATATTTGCGGGAGTGATAATCGTTTTATTAATTTTGGTTGACTTTACACCGTTAGGGGTAATGGTTAACGGTGCAAAACGCTGGATAAATCTTCTCGGGTTTCAGCTTCAGCCGTCAGAGTTTGCAAAACCTGCGGTCGTGTTGATGCTTGCCTCGATTTTCAGGAAAGATGCGGATTTGTTTGACCAAAACAAATGGACTACGGCGTTTTTGCCGATAATTTTTATGCTCGGTCTAATCTTTATCCAGCCGAACCTGTCGATGGTAATTTTGCTTTTGTCCACGTCGGTTGTAATGTTTTTGAGTGCGAACGGGTCTTTGAAGCTGTTTTTCAGTGTTGCGGGTGCGGGACTTTTTAGCGTAATCGTTGCGGCAACGACGATTATTAAGCCTTATCAGATGCAACGTATTGTTACTTGGCGTCATCCCGAACTTGACCCGCAGGGTGCAGGCTACAACATTATTCAATCTCTGATTGCGTTTGCCTCGGGAGGGCTTACGGGGGTCGGTTACGGCGGGTCAATCCAAAAACTCTCATACCTTCCCGAATGCCATACTGACTTTATCTTTGCGATTATTGCGGAAGAATTTGGCTGGATAGGTTGCGTCCTGATATTGGGGCTGTTTTGGACGTTTATCCATAGAGGACTTATTATTGCATCCCGTTGTCCCGATATGTTCGGAAAGTTGCTTGCGGTTGGGATAACTTTCTCTATCGGGTTTCAAGCGTTTTTGAACGTAAGCGTCGCAAGTTCTTTCTTCCCGACAACGGGTGTCCCTTTGCCGTTCATAAGTTACGGCGGTTCGTCTTTGATTGTGTCACTTTGCATGGTCGGGATTTTGCTGAATATTTCAAAGAAAAAGATTAAGAAAATAAGGAATGTTGAAAATGTCTAATCGAACATATTTTGTGACGGGCGGAGGTACGGGCGGACATATTTATCCCGCCGTTGCGGTGGCGGACGCACTTGTCGCAGGCGGCGACAGGGTTTATTATGTCGGCAACAAGTCTAACCTTGAATACGATATTGTATCCGATAAGGGGTACAAATTTTTGTCGGTGAATGTTCATGGAATGCCGAGGCGTCTAAGTTTTGAGCTGGTTAAATGGGTGTTTCAGTTGGGCTTTGCGGTGTTAAAAAACATTTTTTACATAATCAAATACAAGCCCGATGCGGTTTTTGGGACGGGCGGGTATGTTTCCGCACCCTCTCTTATTGCCGCAAAGATTTTGGGCAAACCTTATATGATGCACGACTGTGACGCACAACCGGGGCTTGTCACAAGAAAACTTTCGCTGTACGCCAAAGCAGTTTCCGTTGCATTTGAAAGTGCAAACAAGTTTATTAAAAATAAAAATATTTATGTAAACGGAAACCCTATCCGCCCTGCATTTAAGACCTTGTCTAAACTTGAGGCTCGAAAGAGTTTGGGGCTTGAGGACAGGCTCTCCCTTTGCATAATGGGCGGCTCTCAGGGTGCAAGAACAATTAATGATGCAGCTGTCGCTTTGTTGAAAAAATTGAGCGAAGAATACGGATTGCAAATAATTTTTCAAACGGGAAAGAAGAATTTTGAGCGGGTTGTGGAGCAGATAGTTCAAGTTTATCCCGATTACGAGAAAAATCCCGCAATAATAGTGCGTCCGTATTTTGAAGATATGGTATCAGTCTTGAAGTCATCGGATATAGCGATTTCTCGGGCGGGTTCACTGAGTTTGTCCGAGTTGGAGGCGGCGGGCGTTGCCTCAATCCTCATCCCGTACCCGCACGCAGCGGCGGACCATCAGCGTAAAAACGCAAAATATATGCTCGAAAAAGGAGCGTCACTATATTTAGAGGACGACGAAACAAATGAAGGTACGCTTGGCGAACTTATTTTGTCCCTCGTAACCGATGAAGAAAAACGGAAAACAATGCAACAAAACGCACTGTCGCTTGCAAAATACGACGGAGTAGAGAAGATTGCAGAACAACTGAGCATAATCTAAAATAAGCCCTCCTCATACACAACAAAAAATAAAAACTCATATAAAAAAACGACACGCAACTAGAATGGGTGCCGTTTTTTGTTATTCTTTCTTAATCGTTGCCGTTTGGGCTTTTGTAGTCAATCCCGAGTTCTTTCAGTGTTCTGATAAAGTTTTGAGCACAAATTCTTTGAGCTTCGGGAGGGACTATCCTCAAAATTTCCACCGTCCTTGATATAATCGGGTCTTTGTCGTACCAACGACTGTTTGCATTTGCGGGCTTAAACCTTGTATAAAACTCTTCGACCTTGTCCTTGCCGACTTTTTCTTCAATCTTATGCAAGAAAATCTCAGCCTGTGCGTGCAATTCTTCCTGATAGTTTCTCAAAAGTTCGATGACTTCGAGAAGTAACGGATCGTGATCATACCAGCGTTTATATGTAGGACTCATTTTTCTGTTTTCCTTCCGTAAAGTTCTGAGGTGAAAC
This sequence comes from uncultured cyanobacterium, assembly GCA_945836835.1. GTDB lineage: Bacteria > Cyanobacteriota > Vampirovibrionia > Gastranaerophilales > Gastranaerophilaceae > UBA1221. Next base: position 5,206 of record CAMAML010000033.1, read on the forward strand.
GATTGCATCATCTCGTCGTTCTATCTTTCCTCCTAACAATCTTAACTTAGATTCAAATTTTTCGTATCCTCTATCTATATGATGTAAGTTTTCGATTTCGGAAACACCGTCAGCCATCAACGCCGCAACAACAAGCGAGGCACCCGCTCTGAGGTCGCTTGCGACAAGCCCCGCCCCCGTGAGCTTTTTAACCCCTTTGATTATGGCATGGTTTCTGTCTTGGTGAATATCAGCCCCCATACGTCTCAGTTCAGGAACTTGCATAAATCTGTTTTCATACAGACTTTCCGTGATAATTCCGACCCCGTTTGCGGTTGAAAGCAGTGTCATGGCCATTGACTGCAAGTCTGTCGGGAACCCCGGATAAGGTTGGGTTACAAAATTAATCGAATTTAGGCGGTTTTTGCAACTTACTTCCAAAACATTCGGCTCAAGGAGCTTAATGTTTGCTCCCATTTTCAGGAGTTTATCCGTGAAGAAGGTCAAATGTGCGGGGAAAACATTTTTGATAATCCCTTTTCCTCTTGTAGCAATGAAAGCCGACATGTAAGTTCCCGCCTCAATTCTGTCCGGAATAGTCGTATATTCTATTGCGTGAAGTTGTTCGGGTTTTACGCCGTTGATAACGATTTCGGAGGTTCCCGCACCGCTCACGTCAGCTCCTAAAGTGTTCAAAAAGTTTGCCAAATCAACGATTTCAGGCTCTTGTGCCGCATTTTGTATCCTTGTTGCACCGTTTGCCAAAATCGCCGCAAGCATAATGTTTTCGGTAGCACCGACCGACGGGATGTCAAGGCAAATATCAGCACCCGTGAGTTTGTTCGCTTTTGCGTGGACGTAACCGTTTTCAATCTTTATTTTTGCACCGAGCGCCTCTAAACCTTTGATATGAAAATCGACCCGTCTTTCGCCGATTGCACAACCGCCCGGGAGTGCGACAATCGCCTCTTTACAACGAGACATCAAAGCACCCAAAATTATGAACGAGGCACGCATCTTGCTGACAAGTTCATACTTTGCGGTGATACTCGTCAAATCCGTCGCGTCAATCACTATAGATTTTTCCCTCTTATCATAAACCGTCTTTGCACCAAGATCTGCAATAACGTTGAGCATAATTTCAACGTCCGTCAGATCCGGCACGTTATAAATCTTCGTGGCACCCTTAGCCAAAATAGCCGCTGCCATAAGTTTCAGCACGGAGTTCTTTGCTCCGCCTATTTCTACTTCCCCTTTTAATGGTGTTCCGCCTTTAATATAAAATTTTTGAGTCAATTTTCCTCCGGAAAATACTTTCTTAATAATCTCACACTAATATAATAATACAACCATAATCGCTTTGTGTAAATAAGTTAAATAATGTAAAGAAATTTGTTATAAAATTTTTAGCGTAAAGCGAATTTTTTATGGGATTTTGTTGTATAATGTTTTTGTGAAAAACTTAGGAGGGACGCATTTTGAGAGAAATTCCGCAAATCGCAAAACAAGAATTGACAAAACTTTTAGAGGGCAACAAGAATTTTATCAACGGCAGACCGACCGCAAAGAATATGTGCCTCAAGACCCTGCAAAGCCTTGCACTGTATCAGGAACCTTACGCATGCGTCCTCAGTTGTTCGGACTCCCGCGTCGTGCCTGAGATAATTTTTGATTGCGGAATAGGCGAACTTTTCGTGGTAAGGGTTGCGGGGATTGCCGTCGGACCGAACGTAAAAGAAAGTATCGAGTACGCCGTAAAAAAACTTCACGTTCCACTGCTAATCCTTTTAGGGCATGACGACTGCGGGGTTATGAAATACGCAAACGAACAGTATCCGTCTATGCCTGAAGAGTTTCAATCCATTTTAAAATGCGTCTATCCCGTCATCGACGGTAAGGGAAAATTCGACTGCAACAACCTTTTTGCACGCAAGCACACCGTATGGGTCGAAGATTATTTGCTCAAAAACTCCAAAATAATAAGTTCTGCGGTCGAAGAAGGCAGGCTCTACATTGCGAAATGCCACTTCGACCACAACACGGGCGAAGTCAGTCTGATATAGCTTCCGGGAAGCAGAGTTTTTTTGTTTATGTTATACTCAAATGGTTATGAGTATAATTTTCAACCCTGTAGTAATATCTGTCATACTTTTGTGCGGGTTGTGCCTGAAAAAGGTCAACGTGCTTCTTTCGATAATAATTTCCGCAATCGTTGCGGGACTTGTCGGCGGTATGAGCTTGAGTACGATTATGGAAACGTTTGTTTCCGGCATGGGCGGAAACTCCGAAACCGCTCTGAGTTACATCCTGCTCGGAACTTTTGCGGCAGCAATGACCCACACGGGGCTTGCAACAATTTTGGCAAACAAAATTTCAACCGTAATAAAGGGGAAGAAATTTCTACTCATTGCAATCATTACGGGTATTGCAATGCTTTCTCAGAACCTCATTCCCGTTCATATTGCATTCATCCCGATTTTAATCCCGCCCCTGTTAAGCGTCATGAACAAATTAAAACTTGACAGACGTGCGGTTGCATGTGCTTTGGCGTTCGGCTTAAAAGCTCCTTATATAACAATTCCCGCAGGATTCGGCCTTATTTTTCAAGGGCTTATTGCGGAAAACATGACAAGTAACGGCATGGAAGTCCTAAAAAGCGACGTCTGGAAATCCACTTGGATTTTGGGTGGCGGAATGTTTTTAGGGTTGCTGGTTGCGATTTTTGTAACCTACCGAAAACCAAGGGTCTATAAAGACCTTGCCGTATGTGAAACCAAGGCGGAAAAGCAGGATAAGGAGGCCTTAAAATTCAACAAAAACCACTACATAACCCTAATCGGGGCGGTTGCGACATTAACGGTTCAACTGCTCACAAAATCCCTGCCGTTGGGGGCTTTGGTGGGACTCGGGATAGTGTTTGGCGGGGGTGCCGTCAGTCACAAAAAGATGGACAAGCTCATCAACGAAGGTATCGGGTTAATGGGTTATGTTGCGTTTGTAATGCTTGTTGCGGCGGGTTTTGCCGTAGTATTGAAGAGTACGGGAGGAATTGACACCCTTGTCACTTCCATAATGCCTTATATGCAAAACAGCAAACTTTTGGCGATATTACTTATGATGCTTGTCGGGCTGTTTGTAACCCTCGGTATCGGGACGTCGTTTGGGACAATCCCGATTTTAGCGGTTTTGTTCGTGCCGATGTGCCAACATTTAGGGTTTTCCGTTCCCGCAACTGTTGTAATAATTGCCTGTGCGGCGGCTTTAGGGGACGCAGGCTCGCCTGCGTCGGATACAACTCTCGGTCCGACCTCGGGGCTTAACGCCGACGGACAGCACGACCACATCTCAGACACCTGTATCCCGACATTTTTGCATTTCAATATAAGTCTGATTATCTTTGCAATCCTGGCAGTGTACCTGTTTTAGTGATTAAGTTTACTTTTTTCAAAAAAACACTTGACAAATCGGAGAATATAGTAAATAATGGGTGTATAGGGGGAAGCCCCAAAGAAATACTACTTCTCTGAGGCTTCACTTAGTACCCCATGATTTTCTAATATTTAAGTGCTACTATGAATAGCGTTGCTACGATTAGTAGCACTATTATTTTGTCAATCATAGTTTTACCCTCCTTTTTACCACCGATTTCTTAGTAA
>CAMAML010000034.1 GCA_945836835.1 uncultured cyanobacterium
TTCTTTACATTTGATTTATTATTTATTTTTATAGTGATTAAGTTATTAAGCGGACTGAGTTATTAGGTTGTATCGGGGTATTGGCAAATGTTGCTAATTCCAAATAACTGCACAATTTAAACTTAGTCACCGGTTATTAATTTTTACAGACTTTTTCTCGTCACAACACTTTCAAATAAACCGTACCAATACCAAATTTCTCGTAAAAACTTAATCACTTAGTACACTCAGTCATTTAATCACTTTGACTACGCAATTTCCTCGTACGCTTCGGGATTGTTGAACAAGTCGTAATTAATCTCGTTTTCGTTATCGGCAATAGCTGCAACAACAACCGCATCAGATGTTACGTTGACAAGAGTTCTCATCATATCGGTAACCCTTTCAATCGTAAACAGGAATGCAAACCCTGCGACGAGTTGTTCCGGACTTAAGCCCATGCCGTTGAGGATTAGGGCGATTGTAATCAAGCCCGCTCCTGAAATTCCCGCACTCGTGCTGGATGCAACGATTGCCAAAAGTGCGATTTGGATTAACAAAAACGGAGTAAGAGGAACACCATAAGCCTGAGCCAAAAATATTACCGCAACAACCTGCAACAACGCCGTTCCGTCCATATTCAAGGTTGCACCCAAAGGCAATACAAAGCTCGAAATCTTATGTGAAATTCCTCGTTTTTCGCAGCACGCAATCGTAAGCGGCAATGTTGCGGACGAGCTTGCCGTCCCAAACGCCACCATCATCGCCTCGGTTACCGCAGAATACAACATCCACACCGAAACTTTTGAAAAACATCTTAAAAACAGAGGATATACAATAAATAACTGGATTGCGAAACCTAAAGCAAGCACGAGCAAATATTTTGAAATGCTTGCGAAAATATCCATCCCAAAACTTGAAACAGCGGATGCTGTGAGTGCAAACACGCCCGGTGCCGCCAAAAACATAATCCAGTCCGTTATTTTCATCGTTGCCGCAAAAATAGATTCGAAGAACGAAACAATCGGTCTGTTAATATCGCCGACTTTAGCCAAAGCAATCGCCAAAATCAGAACAAAAACGATAATTCCTATCATATTACCGGACGCCAAAGCATTGAGCGGGTTATTAGGGATGAAATCCAAGAACATATGTAACAAATGCCCCTGTTGCTGGCTCATTGCGGTTGCAACGGACGCTTGAACCTCGCTTGCGGTGTTTGCCGCGATATAAGGCGCCGCACCCAATCCCGGTTTAAACACCAGTGCCAAAACCGTTCCGATTGTAACGGCGGCAACCGTGATAATTCCGTAGTACAAAACCATTTTTGACCCGAATTTGCCGAGCTGCTTGTTGTCCCCGATACTCGTAATGCCGATTATAATAGCGGATACCACAAGCGGGATTACGACCATCTGAATTAATCTTATAAAGACCTGACCGATAAACGTCAAAAACGCTAGGATTGCAGGATATTGATGTGCGTGTAAAAATATCCCGACCACAATACCCGCAATAATCCCGAAAAATATATGCCAGTTGCGTTTCAGCCCCAATCCAAGTGCGATAAGTATTTGCATCTGAATTTTATTGTCTTTCATCTTTATAACCTCTTAATTCTTTATTTAACTTTTTGACACGTAACATTATACAACATTTCAAAAAAGTTTTCAAATATTAACAAACAAAAATACATATTTTATACGATGAAAAATCAAGCAAACTTACTTTGACGAAACGTCGACTTCTCTTGCAATTCTCCTCTTGCGTCTTTTTTGCAAATCCGCCTCCGCTCTTTTTTGAGCGTAACCGTATACCGCATAGATTAAAAATCCGATTAACAGCCAAAGCGGAAAGTAAGTTGACGAAGTTTTCAGAGATTTCATCGAATAAACCATTAACCCTCCGCAGGTCAATACGCCTAAAATCGGGAAGGTCGGGCAGAACGGAACTTTGAACGGACGCTCTCTGTTCGGTTCGGTTTTTCTCAAAATCAAAACTGCGATACAAATTATTATAAACGACGTGAATGTCCCGAAGTTACACAACTCGGCGGAAATATTCAAATCCATAAACAGCGAACAAACGATTACCACAATCCCCGAAATCCACGTCAAAACATGCGGAGTTCTGTATTTCTTGTGGATTAATCTCAAAGATTTCGGCAAAAATTTATCTCTGCTCATTGCGTACAAAATTCTTGTCGTGCCGAGCTGATAAATGAGCAATACGGACGTCAAAGCACACAACGCACCAACCGAAATAAGCCCCGAGAACCAGTCCATTCCGATTACCCGCATAGCATGAGCTATTGGAGCTTTTATGTCAATCTGTTCTAACGGAACCGTTCCGGTCAAAACCAAAGCCACGCAAACGTACAAAACCGTACACAAAATAAGTGTTCCCAAAATCGCAATCGGCAAATCTCTTTGTGGATTTTTGGTCTCCTCAGCGGTAGTCGAGATTGCGTCAAACCCTATGTATGCAAAGAAAATCAAAAACGCACCCATAAACACGCCCTCAAACCCGTTAGGAGCAAACGGCGTCCAGTTTTCGGGTTTTACGTAAAACGCCCCGACACAAATAAACGAGAGTATCATAAACATATTAACAGCAACCATTACGCTTGCAAACCTCGTCGACTCTTTGACCCCTTTTATCAAAAGAACGGTTAGAGCCAACACAATCAATATTGCAGGCAAATTGAACGCTATCGGGATCCCGAACAGGTACGGCATTTGACTGTGCGGATCAAGCCCGTATTTATCGCAAAACGAGAACATATACCTGTAGTCGTTTCTCATCCACATAGGAAAATTTACGACAAACGACGGCAAAACCGCCTTGAACCCTTTTAACAGCTGGGTTAAATAGCCTGTCCAAGCACACGCTACCGTAATATTTCCGATAGCATATTCAAGCATCAAAATCCAGCCAACCATCCACGCCATAAATTCGCCCATTGTTGCGTAAGTGTAGGTGTAAGCACTCCCCGCAACCGGTATCATCGCCGCGATTTCGGAATAGCAAAGAGCCGAAAACACGCACGCAATCGCCGCCAAAACCATAGAAACGATGACCGCAGGTCCTGCTCCGACTCCTTCGGGACCGCCTTGTATGGCAGTTCCGATAATCGTAAAGATTCCCGTCCCAACGACCGCACCGATACCGATTATGATAAGGTCGAATACGTTCAGGGTCTTTTTTAATTCGGTCTTTTTGCTCGCCGCAATAAGCTCATCAGCGTTTTTGACCGTAAAAGCGTTTTTAATTATGGATTTTATCGTCATTATTTAAGTAATTCCAATTCAAGTTTCTTTTGTTCAACTTTTGCAAGATGAACTTCGTTTTCATATTTTCTGTTGCTCTTGAACCCGTAGTGGAAGTAAATCAAAGCACCGATACCGAGCCAAACGGGGAACAACAAAGCCGAGGTGGTAAGACTTTTGAGCGAGTAAATCATTAACCCGCCGCAACAAAGGATACCCATTAGCGGGAACCAAGGCGAAAACGGAACTTTAAAAGGTCTTTCCATATCGGGAGCCGTGTGTCTTAAAATCAAAACCGCAACGCACACAACGATAAACGAGGTAAACGTCCCGAAGTTGCACAATTCCGTTGCGACATTCAAGTCCAAAGTCATTACGCCTACTATCGAAACCAGCCCGACGCCCCAAGTCAGAACGTGAGGGGTTTTGAATTTAGGGTGAAGTTTTTGTAAATGTTTCGGGATAAAGTTGTCACGACTCATTGCGTACAAAATTCTGATAGCCGCCAATTCCATAACGAGCAATACGGATGTCAACCCCGCCAAAGATCCGATTGAAATAAATCCCGCAACCCAGTCGATATGAGCGATTTCGCTCATGACAAACGCCATCGGAGCTTTCAAAAATGCTGCAGGAACTGCACCCGAAGTCGGATACATACCCGTCATAACCAACGCAACCAAAACGTAGACGACGGTTGCGGCGATGAGTGAACCTATAATCCCGATAGGCAAATCTCTTTGCGGATTTTTGCACTCTTCCGCAACGGTTGCGATAGCGTCAAATCCGATGTATGCAAAGAAAATTATAAAAGCACCCGACAAAATTCCGCTAACCCCGTTAGGAGCAAACGGAACCCAGTTTGCGGGTTTTACGTAAAACATCCCGACAAGCACGAAAATAGCGATAACGGCAAGTTTTACAAACACCATTACGCCCGCCATTTTAGCGGAATCTTTCGTACCTTTAACCAACAACATTGTTGATAAAATTATCACCAAAGCCGCAGGAACATTGAATGAAAAATTCAACGGCAACCCCGGCGGAATCATCAAAGTCATTGCGTGCGGTTCGATTATTTTAAACAACATTTGCGGAAGCGGGAATCCGTGCAAAAACTGCACCAAATGGTTTGACCAAGCGGACGCAACCACGATGAACCCGATTGCATATTCCAACATCAAAACCCAACCGACCATCCACGCCGCAAATTCGCCCAACGTCGCAAACGTATACGTGTAAGCACCGCCCGCAACAGGTATCATAGCGGCAAATTCGCAATAGCATAAAGCCGAAAATACGCACGCAAAAGCGGCGATAACCATTGAAACCGAAAGAGCAGGTCCCGCTCCGATACTTTCCGGACCGCCCGCAGCAGCGATACCGACAACGGCAAAAATACCCGCACCGATAATCGCACCTATTCCGAGGATAATCAAATCCCAAACCCCGAGGGTCTTTTCCAAACCTTCCTGTTTTGCATCTTCAATCATTGCATCGGGGTTCTTCACCTGAGTAATTCTACGCAAGAAATTTTTACTAAACGTAGGATGATGAAATTTTGTAGCCATTTATATTCCTTCTTACTTCTTACAAAGAGGGAAACCCATTTCCTCTCTTTGGGCAACGTACAGTTGAGCAACCGCAGATGCCATAGTTCTAACTCTGTTTATGAAATTGATACGCTCGTCCTTACTGATTACCCCTCTTGCGTCAAGAAGGTTAAATGTGTGAGAACATTTAAGCACGTAATCGTAAGCCGGCAAAACCAATTTTGCCTTAACACAATTATCAACTTCTTTCTGACATAAATCAAACATTTCAAACAAGCTGTCCGCATTTGAAACTTCAAAATTGTATTTTGACTGTTCGACTTCGTTTTGGTGGTAAATGTCGCCGTACTTCAGCTCGTTGTTCCACATAATGTCAAAAACCGATTCTTTGTTTTGCAAATACATCGCAATTCTTTCAAGCCCGTAGGTCAACTCCAGTGCAACAGGCTTAACCTCAAGCCCGCCGACCTGCTGAAAATAAGTGAACTGGGTAACTTCCATGCCGTCAAGCCAAACTTCCCAGCCGACACCCGCCGCCCCTAAAGTCGGCGACTCCCAGTTATCTTCAACAAACCTTACGTCATGCTCTTTTAAATTTATACCCATAGCCTCCAAACTTTTTAGGTAAAGTTCTTGAGCATCGTCAGGGGACGGCTTCAAAATAACTTGAAACTGAAAATAATGCCCGAGACGGTTCGGGTTTTCACCGTATCTTGCGTCGGTCGGACGTCTGCAAGGCTCAATCATAGCGGTATTCCAAGGCTCAGGCCCTAACGACCTCAAAAAAGTTGCGGGGTTCATGGTCGACGCACCCTTTTCTATATCGTAAGGCTGTTGGATAATACATCCGTAGTCTGCCCAGAATTTTTGCAAATTTAAAACTAATTCCTGAAAATTTAAAGCCATAACTTAATCCATAATTGTACTAATTACACTCGTTTTTGCATTTTAAAATCAACATGCCAAAATTGCAAGCGATATGAACAAATTTTTACGTAATGCAACATTTTTATATGAAAAACTTGATTATTATTGACTTTTAGATTTTAATAAAATTGGAAAGTATTGATATGAGGGTTAAAAATTTATGGCGGAAAGGATTATAATATTTTCGGGAAAGCAGTATGCGGGAAAAGATACGGCGGCGGGGATAATGTTGAAGGAACTTCCGAATTTCAGAAGATGTGCAATCGGTGATATTATAAAACTGACTTATGCCGAAGAACACGGTGTGACGTTTGACGAAATCGAAAAAGACAAGAACAAGTACCGTGCGGGCTTGATTAAACTTGGGAATTGGGGGCGGGCACAAAGTCCCGATTACTGGCTTGAAAAAATAATTGAGCAAGAGGGAAACATAATCGTAACGGATGTAAGAATACCGCACGAATACAAGGTTTTTAAGGATGCGGGTGCTATTGCGATACGAGTTGAGGCGGACAGGAAGGTTCGGGAACAACGGGGCGGAAAAATTATCGGGGAAACCGACATAACGGAAATTGGGCTTGACCATATAACGGACTGGGACTATGTTATAAACAACAATTTCGACTACGAAACGCTTGTGAAAAATGTCAAAAAAATCCTTGCGGATATTGCGTAGTCTCGTTTAATGCCACCACTGAACTATTCAAGGGTGAAGGAAATCTAAGACAAGGGGTCCATCGGTTTCGTTGTGGGGTTCGACATTTTTATCGAACCCTACAATACGATTTACCTTTTACGTTTGACTAATTCCATATCATAGCCCAAAATTTCCAAAATCAGTTTAAACTCCTCGTATTTTAGCGTTTTTCTTGCGAGCTTATCCGAGATAACCTTTAGATTGTACGGATAACCCGACTTTTCCCGCATCATTTCGGCAAGTTTTTTCATCGTCATCGCTTCTTTGGCGAGTAAATATTTTACGTCTTCTTTTACACTCATATTCAACCCCTCATATTTTACCTTGGTTTTATTATTTCAACGCCTTATTAATCCTCCATTCTAAGGCGTTTTTGTTTGTGTTATTTTGTTCGCCCCCTCACCCGAATTTCTAAATTCGCCTTTATTAAAATGTAGTCAAAGGCTCATTAAGAAATTCTACCCTTGTCTTGGATTATTGCTTCACGCTCCGCTGTCGTTCACTACGTTTGTTGCCACAAACTGCCGTTCACTCAGCTCCGCGCTTTTCTTCGCAGCGGCGTTAAACGAGCCTCCGCAATTTGTTTTCGGAACTCTGTTCCTCCAAACAAATTACTCCGCTCTCTGCCGCTGCTCGACTTCGGCGTTCCACTCGCGCTGCTCGCTTCAGCCTACGCAAAATCCGCCTCCCGCCTGGAGAGGGGTGTTCCACGATTTTTCCACAAGACACGACGGGGCGAAATTTTACCGTTTATTCAACCTCCGTCGAATTCCACTAGCACTTCAGTAAAAACTTAATCACTTAATCACTTAATTACTTAATCACTTAATCACTTCCCCCAAATCTTTGTTTGATGTATGATAAAGATATGGCAGGAAGAAATATAAAATGGGTAATGTTTGTTATTACGGCTATCGGAAATTTTATTGCGATGCTGGATTCGACTACGGTAAATTTGGCTCTCTATCCGATGTCGGTAGATTTGCACGTTACCATGGGGCAAATTCAGTGGGTTATAATTGCCTATATGCTCGTCTTAACCGTGTTTTTACCCTTCTTTGGCAAGCTCGGTGATATTTTCCCGAAAAACAAACTCTATTCAATCGGCTATACCGTTTTTGCCATCGGTGCAATTTTAAGTATAATTTCGCCAAACTATATTTCTCTTATTGCGTTTAGGTGCGTGGAGGCTCTCGGGGCGTCCATGATGCTGTCAAACGCTCAGGCTATTATTGCAAAGATTTTTGCAAAAGAACGCCGTGGTAAGGCTCTCGGGCTAAACGGGTGCCTTGTCGCAATAGGCGGGATGCTCGGACCTGCACTGGGCGGGCTTTTAATCCATACGTTTAACTGGCACTGGGTGTTTGCTCCGTGTGTTCCGATAGCCTTGGTCGGGGCGATTTACAGTTGGCGGATGTTGCCGAATTACGTAAAAAAACGTAGGGTGTTTAAATTCGATTATAAAGGTTTTATTTATTTTACGGTGAGCTTGTTCGCACTTCTTCTTGCTATTTCGGAAGGTTATCACTGGGGCTGGACTTCTTTAAAAATCCTTTTATTAGGGTTTATAACCCTCTTCTTTGGGGCGTTGTTTTATTATCGGGACAGCTCAATTCGTTATCCGATGATAAATTTTTCCATATTCAAAATTATGCCGTTCACCTTCGGAAACTTGGCGGTTTTGATGTCTTATATGGCGATGTTCACGAACAGTGTACTTTTGCCGTTCTATTTGCAGGAAATTTTACGGCTAAACGCACTTGTTGCGGGATTGTTGATTTTGCCGTATTCTATTACCCTCTCAATCACGGCTCCGATTAGCGGGAGGCTTTCGGGAAAATACGGAAGCAGATACTTAACCCTTGCGGGTCCCGTGGTCTACATAATAGCTCTTATAATTTTTACCCTCTTTGATGAAACTACGCCTAAATTGGGAATTATAGTTGCCTCGGGAATTATGGGGATAGGAAACGGACTGTTCCAATCACCTTCAAACAACGCAATTATGACAAGCGTCTCGAAACAGGAACTAGGGATTGCCTCGGGGATTTTGGCACTTTCAAGAAATATGGGAAATATTTTGGGCGTTGCGATTACGATTACGCTTTTCCAAAGTTTCAGAGCGTTTTTCCTGAGCCTCAGCCAACCTTATAACGTTGCGTTTTTGAACTCGTTTAAACTTACCATGTGCTTTGGCGTTCTCTTTGGTGCTTGTTGTCTTTTGTTCGCTCACATAGCCTACAACCCCCGAAAAGCATAACCAAAAATAAAAATCCTATAATAAAACGGTTTACAAATAAAAAAAAATTATTAAAATAAAAATATGAGAAAAATATTAACGTTTTTATTTTTGTT